>USIU01000111.1 GCA_900554745.1 uncultured Leuconostoc sp. | reverse complement strand
CGTTACCAGTTGGGGTTAGTCGGGGCGTTTCAACGACGTAACCTTGGCGTGGTTTGGCAAATTCTAGCAGCACTAGAAACGCGCGACCAACTCCGCATTGATGTCGCAACCCGGCGACGTGGCCTAGCGCAGGCACACATGTTGGGGCGCATGCAGGTCGATCCAACGCGGCATATTTTATGGGATGGGGCGCATAATGAAGATGCCGTCCAAGGGCTCGTGGCCAGCTTGACCAATTGGAAATTGCCCGAACGGCCAATCTTGGTTCTTGGGGTCTTAGCTGATAAAAACTATCAACAAATGCTTAACATTTTGTTACCGTTGGTCTCAGCCGTGATCACGGTCACGCCCAACAATCCGCGTGCCTTGTCAGCAACCGCATTGGCCAAAACTGTGCAAGCGGTGGCTGCTGAAATGCCTGTGACGGCAGTGGACCAAGATCCCTTAGCTTACGCCATAGCACAACGCACATCCCCAAGCCAATATATTATTGTTGCGGGATCATTTTATACGTTAAATGCAGTTGGAGGTTTCTCATGATCAAGCGGTTGGTGATTGCATCAAATAATTCGGCAAAAACGCGTGAGATTGTCGCTGTTTTTGCCACGTTTGGGATGACAGCCGTGAACTATCGCGAGCTGATTGCCGAAAAAACGTTTCCAGCGGAAACAACGGATGATCAATTGGAAAATGCGTTGGGGAAGGCACGATTTATCCAGCAATTTTTACCCAATGAGTATATTTTAGCGGATGATACGGGCGCTTTTTTTGCGGCCTTTCCGAATCAATTTGGGTTGACGATTGCCAGAGATTTTAAAGCGATGGGTTTTCAATCGATGCAAGAAGAGGATGATTATTTACTCAGCTTGTACGAACCAGGCATGGATCGCGGGGCCTATTTGGCCGCCTTGTTTGTTTTGCTGACACCATCGGGCACTGTGTATCAGAGTACTGGTCGCGGTGGGGTGACTTTGGCATTGGCACCAAGGGGTGACTATTCAGCTGGTTTTGATACATTATTTGAAGCGGAAAATGGGTTAACGTTGGCCGAGATGCCAATGGCCGAGCGCGTGCATTATTCGCATCGTGGACGCGCTGCACAACAGTTATTGGAGAAGATTGGACATGCATTTTGAACAAATCACAACAGAAAATCCCGTTTTGGCACAAATGGTGGTGCGTGGTGAAGGCGCAGCTTGGCGGATCACCTCACGTACTGATGGGGCACAACAAGTATTAGCGGAATACAACGCCATCCCATTAACTGCGGAGACGTATTGGTTAAGTCGCGGTGCCATTGTAGGGTTGCATGAACGGACTGCCAGTCCCGAATTGCAACAATGGTTAGTGGCCAATGACCGTCTCTGGGCTGTGAATGGGAAAACGTTGCATGATGCTGACGGGATTATTTACGGGGTGTTAAATGTCAGCCCGGAATCCTTTTATAATGGCGATCAAGTGGCCGATGTTGCGACCATGGTGGCCCGAGCTGGTGAAATGTTGGCCAAAGGTGCCGATGTGATTGAAGTGGGTGGGCAAACGACTAAGCCAGGATTTGAAGCCGCTGGGCTTGAATTAACCCCGACTGCAGAAATCGATCGGATTGCGCCAGTGATTACAGGCATTAAGGCGCAATATCCAGAAGCCATCATTGCCGTTGATACCTATAAATACGATGTGATGGTCCGTGCGGTTGCCTTAGGCGTTGACATTATCAACGATGTGAATGGCTTTTTGGATGATCCGCGCAAAGCCCCATTTTTGGCAAACCAGCAAGTTGGGTTGCTAACGATGTGGAATCCGCGTGGCGAGACTGTCCAGAACTTGCAGGCTGAAATGCATGCGTGGTTTGAAGATAATTTGGCACAATTGACGGCGGCCGGGATTGATCGGCAACGCATTGCGCTTGATCCAGGCGTTGGGTACGCGAAAAATTCTGACGTGGCACAAGACTTGGCCATGATGAATACCATTGGCCATTTGCAAGATTTGCAACGACCAGTCATGACTGCTGTTTCTAATAAAGGTTGGGCCAAGTTTTTGCTCGGGTTACCAAAGCTGGCCCGGGCGGATGTATCATTGGTGGCAGCAACGGAAATGTTTCAGCGCGGGGCGCGCATTTTACGTGTGCACGATGTGCAATCAGCAAAGGAAATGACCCAAGTCGTGCGCGCGATTGCCAAAAGTTTTTGGCAAAAATAGTGTGTATTAAAGCTTGTGATGATTTAAAAAATAAGGTATACTACTAGTGACCAACTGGGTAGTATCTATCTACCTACCCGCCAGCGACATGCATGTGTTGCTGGCGTTTTTTTATGGTCTTTTTTCTTGCAAACACAGGGTGAAAGGCGCAAAATTAAGCCATAATCATAGCGAAAATTTGGAGCGGGATGCTTATGGCAAATGACGTTTTACAAGTGCAAAACTTGGATAAATTTTTTGGTCAGTTTCATGTGTTAAAACAGGTCACGTTGACGATTCATCAAGGCGAAGTGTTTGCTTTACTTGGGCCAAATGGCGCGGGCAAATCAACCTTGATTCGGACAATTTTAGGCTTGTTAAAGCCTAAATCAGGGCAGGTGACGCTGAATGGGCAAAATGCCTTAACAGAAATTGTGGCAACCCATCAACGGATTGCTTATGTCCCTGGGGATGTTTATTTGTGGCCGAATTTGACGGGTGGCGAAATTATTGACTTACTGTTACGCATGGGCGGCCACGAGCATACCGCCAAAACAGATGCGCTGATTAAAAAATTTGCCCTAGACCCGACGAAAAAAGCGCGCACTTACTCGAAAGGCAATCGGCAAAAAGTGGCGTTAATTGCGGCGTTTTCCGCTGATGTCGATTTATATATTTTTGACGAACCAACCAGTGGCTTAGATCCTTTGCAGGCCCTTAATTTCCAGTCAGAAGTGTTGGCGCTGAAAGCGGCCAATAAGGCAGTGCTATTAAGTTCACACATTTTAGATGAAGTGGAGAAAACAGCGGATCAAATTGCCATTATTCGACAAGGTGAAATTATTGAAACCGGTGAATTACAAGATTTGCAGCATATCGCAAACCTCAATGTTTTAGCCATTGTGACCGAAGATGCCACAGCGCTGGCTGCCATGCCTGGCGTGACGAATTTGACACAGGATGGTCAACGGTTGACCTTTACCGTCTCGCATGCTGGCCTACCAGCAGTGACGCAACAGTTAGCCCAGTATGGTCTAAAAGACTTGCGCATGACACCACCGACTTTGGAAGAAATCTTTTTGACTTACTACAAGGATGGTGTTGCGCATGAAAAATAATTTTGCCAAAACCGGTCAGTTGACTTGGTTTTACCTCAAAAAAGATTGGCTCGTGTTGACGCTTTGGCTGGTGATTGTCGGTGGGTTGAACCTCGTGATTGCCGCCATTTATAACCAAAT
This sequence comes from uncultured Leuconostoc sp., assembly GCA_900554745.1. Taxonomy (GTDB): domain Bacteria; phylum Bacillota; class Bacilli; order Lactobacillales; family Lactobacillaceae; genus Leuconostoc. Next base: position 1,116 of record USIU01000111.1, on the reverse strand, counting down.
TTATGGGACACCAGCCCAAGTCCAAAGTATTGTGACGACCTTGAAAACGCCGGCCATGGTGGCCCTTTTCGGGCTGCTCCCGTCATTGCATGCGTATACCACTTTTGATATTGCGGTGGGTGAGATGTTATTGTTTACCATCATGATGATGGTGGTCATGAATTTACAACTGGTGATTAAAAATACACGCGCTGAAGAAGAAAAAGGCGTGAATGAATTGCTGCGCAGTATGGCAGTAGGTAAATTTGCCCAGCCGACGGCAGTCTTAATTGAAGTAACGCTCATCAACGTGGCGATTACGTTAACCGGCTTATCTTATCAGGTCTTGCATGGGGCTACTTGGCCAGCTACCTTATTATTTTCAGCGGGGTTATTGAGTAGTGGGCTTTTGTTTGTTGGGATTGGCCTCCTGACCGCTCAATTAGCACGCCAAGCACGCCTGGCCACGGCGATGGGGTATCTCGTTTTTGGCGTGATGTTTGTCGTACGGATGATAACCGATACTGTCAAGCCGGCACTCACTTGGCTCTCGCCGTTAGGCTGGGTAGAAAAATGCCAAATTGGCGCGACAAACAACTGGTTGCCCGTGTTACTATTAGCTTGTTTGAGCCTGGCGATTACGGGTGCTAGTCTGTGGCTATTAGCGATGCGTGATCTCGGGGCTGGGCTTGTCAGTGTCAGTGCGGGGCCAGCAACGGCGCCAAAGACTTTGCGTGGTTGGCTCAGTTTACAGGTGCGTTTGGAACGGACCAGCTTTGTGATTTGGTTACTCGGTTTGAGCACTTTGGGTGTGAGTTATGGGGCCATTTTTAATCAAATCAAACAGTTGGCGACCGACAATGCCGTCCTCAAAAATCTGCTAGGGACGTCAAAAATTGCCCAACTGGGCGATCAAATTGTTTTAGTTTTTATGCATACGATCTTGATTATGCCAGTCACCATTGCTAGTCTTGCTGGTCTCATCACGATTGGGCGTTTTAAGCGCGACTTAGAGAAGGGCACGATTGACTTAATCAGTGCGCATGCAATTAGCCGAACACGCCTATTTGTCGGTTACATTGGCAGTGGGATAATCTTCACGTTTGGCGCCTGGTTAGCCGCGATGGCTAGTATGTT
>USIU01000110.1 GCA_900554745.1 uncultured Leuconostoc sp. | reverse complement strand
GGCCTTGAACAAGTGCTTTAACAGCGTTATGCTGTTATTTTTTGACATATTATAAGCAATTCATGATTGGATTGCGTACAATAGTAATATGAAAAAAATTACGAAAATTGCCACCCAAAAGCAAGCTGGGCGTTACAGTATTGAGTTAGATAACGTGTTTGCCTTTGGCGTTGCAGAAAGTGTGTTAATTAAGTACGGTTTGGCAAAAGGCCGGGAATTAGATGACGCTATAATTGCCCAAATCAAATATGACGATGCGATTGCCAAAGCATTCAATACGGCGTTAAATTATTTGGGTCATGCCCTACGGACGGAAAAACAAATCCGGCAAAAATTAGCGGATCAACAAGTGACCGAAGCCATCCAAGACGTGGTGGTGGCGCGTTTAAAAGATTTGGGTTACGTTGACGATGTCAACTATGCCAAACATTATGTCGCCACCAAAAAGCGCTTGTCACCAAAAGGACCGGTAGCCATTAGTTTGGCCTTACAGCAAGCCGGCGTGGCCGACACAGCGATTTCACAAGCCTTAGCGACTTATACGACTGAAGAACAATTTGCCGTCGGGGAACAATTAGCCCTGAAATTAGCGCAACGCTATCAACGTGAAGCCACACGTGCTAAGCAACAAAAAATTGTACAAGCGTTGGTGCAAAAGGGTTTTACTTTTGACATTGCGCAAGCGGTAGTCGCGCAGATCGATTTGGCGAATGATGATGACACGGAACGTGCCAACGTGATGCGACAGGCGGAAAAGCTCTGGTACCGTTACCGCAATCTAGCGGCGTCTGAACGGCAATATCGCGTCAAAAGTAAACTTTATGCTAAAGGCTTTTCGGCAGAATGGATTGCGGTAGCCCTACAAGACGTGACCCAACGCGAGGCGATAACAGAATTTTCTGAGTAAAGACAAAGGCCGTACTTGGCACTCTTTTGGTAAAGTGCTTGTAGTCTATCATTTACATATAATATTTGATACAATGAAAGAGCATTCGGTGTTAGAAGAGTAGGTACGATCATGAGTTTTGATAAGTCAAGTCGCGGGCCACGCGAAGGTGATTTCATCACGATCAAAAGTTATAAGCATGACGGCTCGTTGCATCGAACTTGGCGCGATACCATGGTTTTAAAAACCAGTGAAAATGCAATCATTGGATTAAACGATCATACTTTAGTGACAGAAGACGACGGACGACGGTGGGTGACACGTGAACCGGCAATTGTCTATTTTCATAAAAAGTATTGGTTTAATATTATTGCCATGATTCGTGATAATGGGGTATCGTATTACTGTAATTTAGCGTCACCTTTTGTCTTAGATAAAGAGGCGCTAAAGTATATTGATTACGATTTAGATGTCAAAGTTTTCCCTGATGGGGAAAAACATTTGTTGGACGCTGATGAATATGCAGCGCACAGCAAAAAATGGCATTATCCACCAGAAATCGATAAGATTCTGAAGGCACATGTTAAGATTTTAGTTGACTGGATCAACGAAGGCACGGGCCCTTTTTCACAAGGATATGTCGATGTTTGGTACACAAGATACCAACATTTGATGCAACAGCGACTTAAAGATCGTCGTTGATAAAGCAAAAAGCACGTCAGAAATGACGTGCTTTTTGTATGCTAAAATAGACAGTATGATGAGAAATTAACGCCCCAGCGATGGGGACGCTAGTGATGAAAAGAGGCATAAATGGCAGTCACAATTTATATGAATCATGCCCAAACTGATTTGCGGGGCGCGCTACTCGCAGATGCTCAGCAAAAATTAGTGCAAGATCCGGCAACCACAGTGTATTATATTGTGCCGAATCACGTTAAATTTGACAGTGAAGTTGCGGTTTTACAACGACTAGCGCAACAAAATGGTTATGATCCGCACTCGGAGCTGTATGCCCAAAGCCGGTTACAAGTTTATTCCTTGACCCGTTTAGCTTGGGCATTGTTGAAAGATATGCCTAATCCACAGCCAGATATTGTCCAAAATACTGGGCTATTTATTATGGTATCTGATATTTTGCGAGAGTATGCACCACAATTACCGATTTTTGCTAGAATGCAGGCGAAGCCAGGGTTCATTGCTGCTTTAGTCACGCAACTGGTTGAGTTACGAGCGAGTCGCATTACGCCCCAAGATTTGTTGGCCATTTTGGCGGAAACAACGGATGATACCACCTTTTTGCGGCAAACATTAGCTGCCAAACTCCGAGATTTAGCCATTGTGGCTGATGCGTTGGCAGCTAAAATGGGGACAACCCGCATGACACCGTTGGAAGTGTTGCCATTTTTAGCCACACAATTAGCACAGCAACCGCTAGACAATGTGGCTTTCTATTTTGAAGGGTTTAACGGTTTTACGAGTGCTGAATGGCAAGTGATGCAACAATTAGTACAACGCTATCCAGTTACAATTGCTTTGTTAGGTGATGGGGACCAACTAGGCCGACAGCAAGCAGGAGATGTTTTTTATAAGCCAATGACCACAGCGCAAGACCTGATGCACTTAGCGCAGCAGGCACAACAGCCAGTTCGGGTTGAGCAGCCACAAACCAAACGATCACTGAGTCCAACGAGTGACCAATTGTTGACAGCTTGGGCGCATCTCGGGGAGTATCGGCCCTATCAAACCGACGAATCCGTCCCAGATTTCGCGGTATTTGCGGCGGAAAATACCGTTGTTGAAATTCAGGAAGTGGGGCGGCGGATTCGGCGTTTGTTATTAGCAGATCCTAAGTTGCACTTACGCGATATTTTGATTTTAGCCCGTGACCTGACGCCTTACACAGACCATATTCCCGAAGTGATGGCCCAGCTTGACTTACCTTATTTTTTGGATACCGACCAGAAAATGGCCAACCATCCGCTGGTGGAACTATTGTTGACGTTGCTCATGCCAACGGCTGAGCGTTTACAATACCAAAATGTCATGGCAATTTTAAAAACGAGTCTTCTAAGACCTTATCAGGACCAGGCCTTAGTCCCGGAGACCGAATTTTTTGATGTGGTGAGTTATTTTGATAACTATCTTTATGCCAATAAGCCGTTTGAATCACGGTGGCGTCAGTTAGACCAGCCGTTTGAATTGTTTACGATGACGGCCGACGTTGCGGATGATGATGTGACGGTAGAAACCGAAGATCAACAAATTAATCGGCGCATTGAAACCTTACGCCGGTTTATTTTGACGGCCTTTGATGCGTTACAGGCTAGTTTTGATCACGCTCAAACCATGCGAGAAGCTGCAACTGGCTTGGTGATGTGGTTACAAAAGTATCACGTCACCGATGCCATTTTGGCACAACGTGATGCCTATCTGGCGGCTGGTGATCTGGTGCGTTCAAGGCAGGGCAGTGAAGTCTGGCAACTCTTTACAACGACGTTAGATGAATTGGTCGCCATTGATGGCGACGCTACTTTTGATTTGGCGCAATTCAAAGCCATTTTGACAGCTGGTTTTGCGGGCGCCAAGTTTTCTGGGATTCCCAATCATTTAGATCAAATTACCATTTCAGAAGCGGGCATTGTGCAAAGTAATCGCTATCGACATCTGTTCTTTATTGGTGGCACCCGCACAAATCTGCCCGCGCAAACCAAGACAACAGCCTTGATTAATGATGCGGAACGGTTGATTGTGCAACCTGCATTACAAGCCGGTGACCAACCCAAATATCTGCAAAACACTGCCCAACAACAAATGGCTGAGGAAAACCTGCTGTTTTATGGGGCATTATCCTCGGCGACGACGAGTGTGACGTTATCGTATCCAGTTCTGGACAGTGCGGGCAAAATTGCGGATATGTCGCCATTTTATCAACGATTGGTAACAGCATTTCAAACGCCAGTCACTAAAATCACGCGGGTACCAGCCGACAGTGCGACGCTGTTAAAAAACTACACGAGTACGCCACGTGCGACGCTGTCAGAATTGGTGAAATTAATGCCCACCTATCAGCACACGGCAGCGTTTAAAGCGCTCCAAAACGCGATTAGTGTGACGCAATCGGACCGCTTAGCCCGCGTATTATCCGCCCCAAATTACCGTAATCAAACCGAAAAACTACGGCCGGAACTCGTTCAGGCGTTATTTGGTCAGTACTTAAACGTTTCCATTTCACAATTGGAAAGTTACTATAATAATCCGCTGGCTTATTTCTTGCAGTATGGGTTACGACTCAAGGAACGGGCGACGAACGAACTTAATATGGCCCAAACTGGTACGTTATACCATGCGGTGCTAGAGCAAGTATTACGTGAGCTGATTCAGCGAAAAATGAGTTTACGAGATGTGACGACGACGGCATTGTTGGACTTAGTCTCCCAAGCCATGGCGACGGAATTGGCACTGCCGGTCTATCAATTACTGGCGTCGAACGGGAAAATGCGGGCGGTACGTGACCATTTGGCCAAAGTCAGTCGGCAACTGATGCGTAATTTACAGCAAGCCGCCCGGGCGAATGGTGCTTATCCCCAAGCTGTCGAACAACTTTTTGGTTTTCCGGTTACCGGCGCCTTGCCAGCACTTGAATTTTCTGGCAAACAGGGCCCCATTAAAGTCCGTGGTAAAATCGACCGGTTAGATCGGCAAGATCCCAATGGTGTTTTTGGGACAATTATTGAC
>USIU01000109.1 GCA_900554745.1 uncultured Leuconostoc sp. | reverse complement strand
TGGGACAAGATCCTTATCATGAAGTCGGACAGGCGCAGGGCCTAAGTTTTTCGGTGCCGGATAATGTGCCGGCGCCGCCGTCATTACGTAATATTTTAAAAGAACTAACCACGGATATCGGGCCACGGCAATCGCATGATTTAACCACATGGGCACAGCAAGGGGTACTGCTTTTAAATGCGGTGTTGACCGTACCGGCAGGTCAGGCAAATGGGCATGCTGGTAAGGTTTGGGAACCGCTAACGGATGCAATTATCACAACGGTATCAGAAGACGCGTTGCCTAAGGTTTTTATTTTGTGGGGGAAATATGCACAGTCTAAGCGTCGTTTGATTGATGAATCCAAACATTTAGTGTTAACTTCAGCACATCCCAGTCCGCTATCAGCCTATCGCGGCTTTTTTGGGAGTCGACCATTCTCCAAAACAAACGCCTTTTTAGCAGCGCAAAATCGCACAACCATTGCTTGGTTAAAATGAGTGAAAAAAATCACAAATTCTCCCAAAAGCGCAGACAAACACGGCTGGTTCTGTTACAATTAATTTGTAAATGAAATAAAAAACAGTAGGTTAGTTACGTTGGAGGAACGATCGTGGTTGAATTATTCGAACAATTAAAAGGTAAGATTAACGGTCAAAATAAAACAATTGTTTTTCCTGAAGGGGAGGACGTCCGTATTCAAGGTGCTGCTGCGCGTTTGTCAGCAGAAGGCTTGATTAAGCCAATTTTGTTAGGGGATGAACGTGTCATTGCGACGACAGCTTCAGAAAACAATTTTGATTTATCAGGAGTCGAAATCATTGATCCTTTGCAATATGATGCCGATGCGTTGGCAGAATTAAATGCCGCTTTGGTTGCACGGCGTAAGGGGAAGACGGATGCCGATACAGCAGCCAAGTGGTTACGTGACGTGAACTATTTTGGGACAATGTTGGTTTATACTGGTAAGGCTGATGGCATGGTGTCTGGTGCGACCCATCCAACTGGAGATACAGTGCGCCCAGCATTGCAAATCATCAAAACTGCACCTGGCTCATCACGTATTTCTGGTGCCTTCATCATGCAAAAGGGCGACGAACGCTACGTCTTCTCTGATGCTGCGATTAATATTGATGTTGATGCAGCGACAATGGCAGAAATTGCGGTACAATCTGCTCAAACAGCCAAGGTCTTTGATATTGAACCTAAGGTGGCAATGTTGTCATTTTCAACAAAAGGTTCAGCCAAGTCACCAATGGTCGACAAGGTTGTTGAAGCCACGAAGTTGGCCAAGGAAATGGCGCCCGAATTGGCAGACCAAATTGATGGTGAATTGCAATTTGATGCAGCCTTTGTCCCATCAGTTGGCGCAGCAAAAGCACCGGATTCTCAAGTCGCTGGTCAAGCGAATACCTTTATTTTCCCAAGTCTAGAGGCTGGTAATATTGGGTATAAGATTGCCCAACGTTTAGGTGGCTTTGAAGCAATCGGGCCAATTTTGCAAGGATTGGCTAAGCCAGTGTCAGATTTGTCACGTGGTGCTAACGAAGAAGATGTTTATAAGGTGGCCATCATTACTGCTGCACAAGCAATGGCACAATAAATTATAATAGATTAAAAAAACAGGTCGTTGCGTCAGAATTTCTGACGCAACGACCTGTTTTAGTTGATTTGAATTTTGGCAGCACGATGATTGTTAACAAGTGTCATCGTCACATTTTCAGTATTAGTCAGCGCATCGAGTAACTGGTTTGCCTCAGCATCACTGAAATCCAAGTGCCAGTCACCTATCCGCAAGATGTAGCGATCAGCCATATCGTAGAATTTGAGGGTCGCTGTCTGAGCATTGTGTTGTTGCATTAAAGTCATAAGATCAGTTGTTGATGTGATAGGTTTCAATTGCGGTGTCCATTCAAGTCTTGTAGGAGTTGGGGGCGACGCTCAGTACGAGGAATGCCGTACCAAATAAAGCCCACGCCTTTTGGTTGGTTTTTGACATATCAAAAGCAGGCATCACTGGTTGTTGGTCTCTAGTGTGGTAGGTTTGTGAGGATGATAAAAATACCGTAACCTAGTAAGCCTACAAGATATAACCAACCAATCAGCCGCCACCATTTCATATGGTGTTGTGGATGATGTCGTCGCATAGCGGTCTCCCTAAACGTTATTCTTAATATAACGTGTGAACATGACGCTTTTGTGACAAAAGGGCCGTGTTAAGAAAACGCTAGTGATTTTTATAAATTCTTACAAAAAGGATCTTTTGCCTGAACAAAAGAGCCTTTGGTTGGTTATTTAGTTTGTGATTTTTGCTTTGAACGCTTGAAGAGGAGATACCCGACAGCGGCTAAGAGCAAGAAAATTACGACTGCCATAGCGATCATACCGACGACGATCCAATTAATTGGCTTTTTCACCGTGTTATGTTTGGCTGTGTTGTTGATACTATCAGATTGACTTTGATTAAGCGTTAGAGGTTGCTGCCATGTCCAGGTATGGTTCGCATTATCGGTGATGGTTAACCGATAAGTATAATGGCCAGAAGCAAATGACTGATTGCCTAATGAACTCCGATAAGTAAAATTGCTTTGAGGCGCGATACTATGGTTGCTATCTGTTTTTGAGAAAACAACGCGACCGGCTTGGTTAATCAATTCGGATTTGAGGGTGACACCATTTAAAATCGTTGGCGTTAAGTTTTGAATATCGGCCACTAAATTATTATTATGATTAGCAGTCAGTAGCTTAAGATGTGTGGCAGCCAGTTTTGGCGTCACAGGATCATCATTTTGACGGATAACAATCGGCACGGCATAAGCAAATTGATCAGTTAAACCCGTAGTCTTTTTTTCATTCGCTTCAATTTGACGCGTCACCGTAATACCACCGAGTAATTTACCAGAAAATGAGGTGTCGGGCAACTGGATATGCACTGTCACAACGGTATTAGCACCAGGTGCAACGGTCACTTGTTTTTGGGGTAATGATGCAATTTGACTAAACTGTAAATTTTGTGGCACTGATAAGGCGTCTTTGGCAGGCGTCTTGGTATAATCTAGTGCGGTATTGAGATTTGTGACACCAGAATTAACAGCTAGATTAAAGGTTTCTGGTGTTGTGCCAGTGTTATAAATTGTCACTTGTAAGTCCGTTGCGGTTTTGGCAGCCATTTTTAAGGCGAAGTAACCATTGTTCGTTGGACTTTGATATTGATTTGGCACAGTGGCCACGGTAAAGTCTGCACCGTCTGCGTGGGCAATTTGTGGGATTAATAAGAGGGACAAGGTCAACAGACCAATCCAAATTTTTTTCATGAGTGTTATCCAATTTTATGTACAAAAACGTAGTGATTGTCACTACGCTTTTTGATTAGTATAAATTTGTAAACCAAATGGTTTACTGAACGTTGGCAGGGGCGATCGTGTAGGCCACTGTGCCAGTAAATGATGGTGTACCATTTGCCAAGTTTAATGTTGCGCTTGGTGCGGCAATCGTTGTTGTGGCATAGTTGCTTAAGTTAGCAGCTTTCAAAGCAACGTTAGGGATGACAACGGCTTGGTTACCGTGAGCATCAACAGCGTTGTTATCTGAGTAGGTTGCTGAAAGTGTCCAGTCGAGTTGTGTCTTCAAGTCTTGCACTGAAAATGAACCAGTAGCTGCGGCAGTTCCTTGCGTCAATGAGGCTGTGCCATTGTTCCAGGCATAGTTGATGTTCCCGAAGTTATAGTTGGTTGTACCTGAAACGATCGGCATCACGTTATCAGTGGCCACAACAGCTGACATTGAACCACCAGCAGTTGTTGCTGAAGGAGTTGCTGCGCTTGAAGCGGCTGCAGATGTACCTGATGTTGTGTCGGCAAAAACTGCTGGTGAAAAGGCACCGGCAAGGATCGCAGCAGTTGCTGACAAGAGGAGTGTTTTCTTCATTAGGGGTAAGTCTCCGTTGTTTTATTTAGTTAACTGTTGTTAACAATGGAGTTAAGTTTAACACCATTAGTTTATGGGGTCAAGCATTTATTTTAAAAACGTTTGTCATTTTTTTGTAAAGTTATTGCGCGTTGCGTTTTCCTTCATTAGAGTGAGTTTCTGGCATAGGCAAAAATAGAGTGATACCTTAAATCAGAAGTTTCATACAGGACTAAAATTCATGCTATTGTGAGATTAAACGATCGTTAACAGACGACAAAAACACCCCAAACAGCAAGCGGATGTTTGGGGTGAGAACTTTAAAAAAACGGTGATATTGTGATTTTTAAAACAAAATCATTTTGTCATAAGTGGTGAGTGGGACTATCAAGACGTTGCTGTGCGTAAAAACGCGTCAATCTAGTCATCATAGGGTTTATAACTACTGATAAAGGTTTGACAATTTTGGTATTCATGTGTTAAATTAGAGACGTAACGTATTGGTTACGTGATCCCAGTACAGACATTAGCATTACGTTGTTAAAAAATACACAACCAGCATTTTCTTCGTCATATTCAAACGTAGACAAATAAGATGGATGATTTTGGAGATTGAAGATAGTTAACATCTTATGTATTGTAAGTACTGGGTTTTGAGAGAGCGCGAGCCATGACTGACATCTGATGTCAATCATGGCTTTTTTATTGTCTAAAATGTCACAAGTTTTAGCTCGCAAAAAAACCGTTCTACCCATAATAGGGTAAAACGGTTAAATATGCCGCTGACAGGAATC
>USIU01000108.1 GCA_900554745.1 uncultured Leuconostoc sp. | reverse complement strand
AGCCAAACCGGAGTAGTCTTCAACCGCCTCTTCATCAATAACGTCCACGATATCATCGACCGTAATCACACCCAGCAACCGATGGTTGTCATCCGTCACGGGGATAGACAAGAAATTATAATCGGCCACGATTTGGGCAACTTCTTGCTGATCATCGCCCGCCCGCACACTGATAATACGATCATTGGTGATTTCAGACACTGGCATATCATCAGGATGCGTCAGCAAATCACGCAGCGAGATAACCCCGACCAAGACACCCTGTTTGTCCAGGACATAAACGTAACTAATCGATTCCGCCTCAAGCGCTTGCTTTTTCACCAAACGCATGACTTCGCCGACTTTCAAATCCTCTTTGACCGCCAAATACTCCGTTGACATCAGCGAACCGGCCGTTTGATCATCATAGTTGATGAGCTTCCGGATGGCATCGGCATCGGCCTTTGGCATCAGACTCAAATATGTCGCAATTTGCCCGGAAGACATTTCTTGCAATAAATCAACCGCATTATCGGTATACATGGCTTGTAAAATTTGTGCACCCTGTTGTGGCGGCATTTCCGCCAACAAACCCGCAATGTCCACTTCATCAACATCTAAGTTATCAAAGACCGCCGCCAACACGTCTGTTGGTAATAGGCGCCATGCGACGGCACGAAATTGTTCAGGCAATTCGGCATACACCTGCGCCATTTCAAAATCGTGCAACGCTTCAAAGCTCTCAATGAATTCACTGTCTTGCCCTGACTGTAACAAGTCAGATAGGAGTTGAATTGTTTCATCTAATTGTTCAATTTGTTCTGCCATGTTGTCACCTACCTATCTTGACTTGTCACCAGCATTTATCAAACAAAAACGCGATCAGATTATGCCAAATCGCGTAGCCCTTTTAAATCTTCTGGTAATTTTGTATTAAACTCACGGTAATCCTCAATAAACGGATCGTAAAATTTCATATGGTACGCATGTAAGGCTTGGCGTTCTAAGCCGTGCCAAAGTGGCCCACCGTAGAGGTCATCGCCAACTAAAGGATGGCCAATATTTTGGAAATGCACGCGAATCTGGTGCGTCCGGCCCGTATGAAGTTGCACCCGCACACGCGTCATGGGGTGCTCACCATCTTCATCATAGCGGCGTTCTACCCAATATTCGGTCCGCGATGGCTTCCCATCATCACGGACTTCACGCTTAATGAAATCACCGTCAACGCGGCCAATTGGCGCATTGATATCGCCATGATCCTCTGGCAAAATCCCACTCGTGTAAGCCAAATAGAACTTTTCAACGGTGTGTTCTTGCAATTGTTGATCCAAGACAGCATGCGCAAAGCGGTGCTTAGCCAACAGGACAATGCCTGACGTATCACGGTCCAGGCGCGTGACCACGTGTGGCACCAAATCTTCAGCGTTTGTTTCTTCCAGATGCCCTTTGACTTGGTTTACCAACGTGTGCAACCGGTCGGCATGTCCCGGCACAGTGGTCACCCCATAAGGCTTATCGACCACCAACCAGTGTTCATTTTCAAAAATAATGTTGAGTGGCTTGTAATCCGGCACCACCAAATCATTACTTTTTTCTGTTGGCATGACGATAGTCACTTCATCCCCATCATCTAAATAGTCCGACGTGTACACCGGTTGCCCATTCTTTAAAATCGCCCCGCCGTTGTGTTTCATTTGGCTAAACATCCGGTGTGAAACACCATGAGCCTGTAAAAATGTGCGCACTTTGCGCTGTTCAGTCCCTGAATAGGTCCATGTAAATTGCATGTTTATGCTACGTTTGCCACCCCCAACGGTGTCGCAAACATTCCTCTCATTAAATTAACTGATATCACTAATAAACGCCCGTTTCACGCGTTGCCAGAAATCCACATGCCGATACGCTGCAAAATGAATTTTTTTATTGGCAACGCGGAAGCGTAGTTCGGCGATATTTTGGCCCTTGATGTCAGATTGGTCATACATCACCAAGAAATGATCACTTTTTGGTTTCATCACAATCTCTTGCCCATCTGGCACAATCAACGGTGAACCCAAAGTTCGAAAGACGCGGTTATTGATCGAGGCAATTTCCGACATTTGAATCGCCGGAATACTAGGATGCAAAACCGCTCCGCCATTGGCTTTATTATAGGCCGTTGACCCCGATGGTGTCGCAACCGCAATCCCATCACCTCGAAAGCGCTCAAATAGCTGGTCACCAAGATAAATATCGGCCACTAACGTCCCCATGGGTTGCTTAATGGCGGCCTCATTTAACGCCAAAAAGCGGTATTGTTCCCCACTGTCATAGACGGCTGTCATTTCGAGTAACGGATAGCTGACCCGTTCACTATCGTCATGTTGCAAACTTGCGACCAACTGTGGCAGCTCCGTGCGCAACCAATCCGTATAAAATCCCAAGTGCCCCGTGTGCAGCCCGACAAAGCGCACCGTATCAATCTGGTCCACATAATGTTGGAACGCCCCAAGAAACGTGCCATCACCACCCACCGACACGACCACATCTGGTCGCTCATGATCAATGGTCAAACCCGCTCTTTCCAGCGCCACAATTAACGCTTGGGTAATCGTTTGTGAACTGGCGTCATGATTGTTAAAAATTGCTATTTTCATTCTGCTGCCCGAATTTCACTGACCCGTTGGTCCCATTCAAAATTTTCATCTGCTAACAAGGTGAGTTGTTCTGCCAAGTCAGCTGGGAGCTCGTTGCCATGCTTATAACGCAAATCATGTTCAATCGTTGCCCAAACGTTCATCGCAATCGTGCGGACCTGGATTTCCGCCAGGACCTTTTTTTCGCCATGATACATCTGCACCGGATACTCAATCACAATATGATATGATCGGTAGCCCGATGGCTTGGCATTCATCACATAATCACGTTCTTCTAAAATTTGAAAATCAGAGCGTTCCCGCAGTAATTCAACCACGCGGTACACGTCTTCCACATATTTTGTCATCACTCGGACGCCGGCAATATCTTGTAAATCAAGCGCCAGGCGTGATTCATCCAAGTGGCGTCGTACAATTTTTTCTTCAATTGAAGCCCGTGACTTCACACGACCTGTCACGAATTCGATGGGTGAATTTTTACCATCTTGTTCGTACTGTTCACGTAACCCACGCAACTTTACTTTTAATTCTGTCACTGTCTGCTCATATGGCACGAAGAATTGGTCCCAATTCATAATGACACCTCTTTCTCAACATAATTATCATTCAGGCAGACGTCGTTGTCCCTTATTCAAAGCCAGCTACTCATTTTATTATCATTTAAAGTCATGCGCTTAAAATAAGTGTGGCTGAAATTGTTGATTGCCCTCACATTTTATTTTAACACAGATCTTGTTTGGTTTTGAGCGTATCAGTCGACAAGGACGTGTTTTGCGGGTAAAATGATTTTCTGGACAATAGCTCATTTTAAGTCTCACTATCTTGATACGGAGGCATCACATGCTTGATATTTATCATTTTTCCAATCCTTTTTCACCCATCTGTTTAAAAACTGAAGAACGTTTACTTTATATTACCCCTGGTCTTGCGACGCGCACCCATCTGCGGTTCATTCCGTTACTCAACGCCGAAACAGTCGCCGAATATGCAGCTCACCGCGCGGTTTTAACCGACCAACCCACCACACTAGCTGATACCATTTTTCACGTGGTTTGTGACTATAAAGCTGCGCAAATCGAAGGTAACAAAAAGGCGCGCAACTTTTTAGTGCAAATCCAACAACGGGTAACCAACCAAAATCTGCCATACTCAGAAGCATTAGCCGTTGCGACGGCGGCACAAGTTGGTCTTAATCCAACTGATTTCTTACACAATCGTCTGACTGAAGAAACCTTATCAGCCGTGATTGCAGACCAAAAACTTGCCCAATCGCTGCTCCCACAGCAGGAAGCCGCGATTGCTATTGATGACATGGTCAACCACAACCTACAAGTGGTGACCGATTTTTCCGTCGCCAATTTGGTTCAAACGTTTAGCCCACATTTGGGTAATCAACTGACACCGCTAGCCCTCCAACAACAACTTGAAGCGCTGGCTTAACACCATTATTTTCAGAGAGGTTGTCAATCATGCGAAAAATTTTTGAAGTCGTTGGTGCGATTGTCACCGTATTACTCGGTCTTATCGTCGCGATCCCGGTTTTACTGACGGTGATTGGTGTCGCCGTGCCAGCCATTTTGATTTTTGTGGCGATTGTCTTACTGATTGTGTTGCTGGTTTTAGCTATTTGTGGCGTCGTGGCGCTGATGACTTTTTGGCGTATCCGCTACCAGTTAAAACATGGCGGTGGCGTTGATTTTGTCTTTAACGGCAAGCGTTATCACGCCGAAACCATTACCAAACGTACCCCGAATAACCGTCGTGACGTGACTGATGATATTTGAACAACTCCAACAGTTTCAGCAACAATTCATGGATCATCCCGTCGCCAAACGCAAAATCGATGCCGCACTCACGACCTATCGTGGCTTAGCGCAGCACCAACTACCCGATCAGCCATTGCCAAACTTAAGTTTTAGTGTTCATCAACTCATGAACCAACCAGCTTTGATACCCGTCGACACGCTTTTGGCCGATTTTCGGCAAGCTTTAATTACGACTTACGGGATTTGGCATCTGCCTAACAACCGCTGGCTAGATGATTTGCACACCTTCATTGCTGGCCGGC
>USIU01000107.1 GCA_900554745.1 uncultured Leuconostoc sp. | reverse complement strand
GATGGCCACTGCCGAGGTAAGCTATCGCTGCCACCAGAACACTAATGATCAAATTAATCGCCACAAGTGATTGAATGCGAGCGGGCGTATTCGCAATTTCTAGATACGTACCGAGAACCATCAAACCAACAAAGAGTTGCACACGTCCCTTAGTGAATTTTAACCCCAATTTAGCGACTAATAAAATGACCAACAATAACATTAATTGCCCAAAATAGGCCATCATACGGACTGGAAAGCGAAGTGGTCCCACATTTGCTGGGCCAAAGAGTAGCATAAACGTCAACAATGTTGGTGTAAGCCATTGGATTAACAAAACTTTATGATGCTGAATAAAGCTTTTTGTTTGCTTAAAGTTAACAAACACCAACAATGCGAGCAACCAACTCACATACATAAATGGCATATAGGTCACGCCACTAACCGTCCACCAAGAGTTCATTTCTGAATAGCCAACTGGTGAAAAGGAAAAAAGCAAATCTGACAAACTTGGCGACAAGAAATTATCATTGAAAATGCCTTCAGTATTACGCATTGTGACACCAGAAATTGCAATCCCTGGTAAATAGACAGCAATTGTTGTGGCGGCTAAACTAATACCTAAAAGTACAATCCGACGTAATTGCGACCAATTTTTCATCACAATAGCGGCGATAAACGCCCCTAACATAACCGCAATTAACATAATTGTCCCAAAGACATAACCAACAGTAATAATTGAATAGCCAATGATGAATGCGAGCACTGGACCAGTATTTTTATTTAAGAAGCGTCGTAATCCCCACCAAAACCACGGGAAGAAAGCCGACACCATTAAATCAGTGACCCAAGATGAGGCCCCGGCAAAAATCGTAAACCCAACAAAAGGCGTCACAATCCCGTAAATAATCGCGTATGGTTTTTGAACAGCCATTGAGCGTGCCAAGAAGAAAGAGCCCACACCTAAAATGTTTAAAAGGACAATTTTAAATATCGTCGCAAATATCAAAAAATTAGAAGAATAATAAACAACAACGGAGATTAACCAAACCAGTGGGCTAAATGTCCCCCATTGCCCTTCAGCCAAATAATTACCTGACCCTTGGGCCGCCACGTTGAAAATTGGTAGCTGACCCTGCATCACCAACTTCCCAACTTCATACCATTGCCCAATTGCCCCACGTTGCGTGTCGTCCAAAAAATAGAAACGATGAAAAAAGAACAATGGAATTAAGCTAAAAATGGACACAATCGCAACAATGAGCACTATTGCACCGAAGGTACTTTGCCAACTGCTACGTAGTCTTTGCTTGATAGTCATATTTTACCGATCCTTAATCATTCAACTCTTCGGCAATAATATAACGTGGGCGATGCTTAACCTCAAGGAAAATCTTGCCAATATATTCACCAATAATTCCGATTGCCACCAATTGCAAGCCGCCCAGCATCCAAATCGATACCATCAAAGTTGGCCAACCAGCTGATGTTCTGCCAAATGCCCAGCCAATAAAGATATAAATCAAACTGAGAATGCTAATGCCAAAGATGCCTAACCCAATATTTCGTACAAAGGTAATTGGTGAAATTGAAAATGAGGTAATCCCCGTTGCGGCAAACTTAATCATTTTACGCAAAGGATACTTCGTCTCACCTGCCTCACGTTCAGCACGGGCATAGTAAACCTTGGCTTCGTTGAAACCAATCAACGGGAAAATGCCACGTAAGAACATTTCACGTTCTTGGTATTCTGAAAAGGCGCGCAAAACTTTTTGATTGACCAAACGAAAATCCGCATGGTTAGGAATTGAATTAGCACCGAGCGCTGACATCACTTTATAAAAGCTTTGTGCCGTAAAGCGCTTGAAGAACGTATCGGTTGTTCGATCATTACGCACACCATAAACGATGTCTTTGCCAGCGTTAGCCAACTCAACCATTTCAACAATAGCTTGTGGATCATCTTGGAGATCAGCGTCAATCGTCACAACGTAATCAACATCTGTATCTGTTAGGTACGTCATCCCAGCAATTAACGCATTTTGGTGACCAAAATTCGTGCTAAAACGTAAGCCTTGAACGTTGCCATATTTTTCATGTAATTCATTGATGAGTGCCCAAGTCTTATCCTTTGAGCCATCATCCACATACATAATAAAACTACTTGGCGCTACTAAATCCGCTTGGATCATTTCATTCAATAAGTTATGCAACCGTGCCGTTGTTTTTTCAATGACCTCTTCTTCATTGTACGCCGGCAAAACAATTGCTAATTTTTTTGATGCCATTTATTTCATACCTCTCACTTTATAAACCATTAAACGTAGGTTTTGCATGACTTTTGCCATGGCGTTCCCACGCCATAGGACAGACTTTGTGACAATATCCGGATAGCCTTGATGCATCGCTTCATTCATCCCAATAACATGTTGACTCTGAACATCTTGTAGCTCTGCGGTCCACTGTCCTGAACTCACGCGGAATTTCACACCTACTGTCACATCAGGCACAAAATCACCGAGTGTCAAGACATGTAAATAAGTCGACAAATCGACCACGTAAGGATGTATGAAGTCCCAGCCACCGGCTTGCTCAAAAGCATCACGCTGCATCAAAACACCACCAGGTTCGCCAATAGCATTGATGCCCAAACCAACAACATGACGAATAACAGCTGATCCTGACATGGCACGCTTTAAACCAAAAAGTCCCCAGGTCTTTTTAATGATATGGTTTTGATCATCAATGATTTCTCGTAGACTCGCAGTTAGGACAGCATTTGGGTTAGCCTCTAACAAATCAAATTGTCGCTTTAACGTTCCCGGTAAAAGAACATCATCTTGTGGAATCAACTTAATATATTTACCAGTCGCTTGGTTAGAAACAAAATGCCAATTTTCTTTGGCTGCGCCTTGCGGTGCCGTATAAATTTTTAGCCGTGAATCCGTAGCAGCAATTTTTTCTAGTAACGCACGCGTCCCATCTTCTGGCCCTTGAATGGCGACTGCCACATCAAACGTGACACCCTCTTGACGTAACACCGATTGTACGGTTTCTTCAATAAAGGGTCTCGCCTTATATGCAGGTATGACAACCGAAATATCTAACATTAATTTGATCTCCTAAACGAAAAAAACTTATGACCAACAAAACTAATCACTGTCGTCACAATTAAAATTAAAAACTGTGCAACAATGGGGTTGAGATGCGCTAGCGTGACTAATAGGGGCAGCACAATCAAGTTGATGACATAGCTAACAATGTTAATCATTGTGAAGCGAATAAAGTCCTTGACGACTTGCCCTTTCACTCGGAAGGTCACCTTACGGTGTAAATAAAACGCCACAAAATTAGACACAATTTGGGAAATAACCAATGCGACCATGTAGCCATGCGGTACTGCCTGTAAGGTTAACGTCAAACCAGTAAAAATAAAAAAACCAAAAAACGTATTGAATCCGCCAACCAAAAGGAATCTGAATTTTTCATCGGAAATCAATTTTTTAATGTAATCTATCATATTAATCTACAAAACCCTCTCATGACGGACGTCCCTCTCGGACGTCAATTCAGTCCTTATCTTGTATACTGGCCAAAAATTGGGCCAAAGCTTGGCGCCAATTCAAAATGTCAAAACCGGTCGCTTTGGCTTTGTCTAAGCTCATCACTGAATGCTTGGGAGGGTATGCTTTTGGGGGGAATTCCGCACTCGTCACTGGTGTCACTTCGACAGCAGTTGACTTGAGCATTTCCCGAGCAAAATCAAACTAAATTGTTAATTTCTTACTACTCTTATGCACGATACGTACTTTCACAATGTGAAATTCGTTACCACAATAGACTCAAGAATAATAAAAATTAGTACTTATCGGTTTTAGCTATTAATTTATTAGATGTGTCGTAAATACTTTACTGCACTTTTTATACCAGTATATTTAACAAACATATATATTATCAACGATATAAAATACATTAGTAATGCGTTTCTTGTTGATAAGAACCATGTACTAAGCATGAATACACCAACTATCATGCATTCCACTAAAATTTCAAAGAAAAATGATATTTGTAACTTTTGATTTATATACCATTCAGATATTAAACTACGAACTGCCATTACTATTATAATAACAAGTACTGTTAAGGTTAAATTATGTAAAAATCCGACACTTATTAGAGTTAAAATTAAACTCAAAATTAGTGTTACGATATTAATAAACATTAATTGGCGCTCCATTCGCAGTACTTTCAAAAATGTATTTGATAATGCTTCAAATTTAGCTTGGTAAGCCACCATTGGGAACAAAATTGACATATAAACCAATGCAGAATTATATTTTGGAAGCCAAAGTGGTATATACATTTTAATAGGGAAATAAATGAGCATAGCAACAAAAACCATTGGCATCAATAGGTCTCTTAATGAATTATAAACAATATTAATCCTTTCAGGATCTATTCTTCGCAACATTGGAAATAATATAAATCAGATAGCCAGAATTGCAAATGCAAAAGGTGTAATAGATGTGCCTCATTTAAAGAAAGAAATTGATAAATTAGATTCTATTGAATTTGACATTCATATATTTGATTCATTTATAAAAGAATCTGATCAAATGAATCGTTTATTTGAAATGGGATATAAAAAGGCTTTAGAGAAAACAGAAAGAAAAACTTATCAAGCAATGGAAGGCTTTATTCACAATTTAAATACAATGCATTCTC
>USIU01000106.1 GCA_900554745.1 uncultured Leuconostoc sp. | reverse complement strand
GGTGGTGGATCAGTCATTGATGCGGCAAAAGTGATTGCATCATCAAAGTTTTACGATGCTGATCCATGGGATTTGGTTGTGGATTCTTCAAAACGTTTTGCTATTGCGCAACTGCCTGTGGTTGATATTTTGACTTTATCAGCGACTGGAACAGAAATGAACGTCGGATCAGTGATTTCAAATCCAGAAACGCATCAAAAGCTCGGTACTGGTGGACCAAATTCACCAGCTGTTTCATTCTTAGATCCCACGCTAACGTTTTCAGTTTCCCCATGGCAAACGGCCGCGGGGGCGATTGATATTTTCAGTCACTTAACAGAACAATATTTTGATCAGGCAGCCAATGATGTGACATCGGGTATGATGGCCGGGTTGTATCGTGCGGTCATCAAAAATGCACCGCTTGCGCTGGCTAACCCTGATGATTACGATGCCCGAGCTGCCTTGATGTGGGCGTCAACAATGGCCCTAAACGGGTTAGTGAACGTTGGCAATACCAATGGCTGGACAGTGCATCCGATTGAACATGAATTGTCTGCTTATTATGATATTACGCACGGTGTCGGCTTAGGTATTTTGACACCACGTTGGATGCAACGTAGTTTATCGGCGGCAACACAACCCCGCTTTGCGCAATTTGGTCGGGAGGTCTGGGGCTTGACCGGAGATGATGCAACAGTTGCGCAAGGGGCTATTCAAGCGACATTTGACTGGATTAAGTCATTAGATGTCCCAACAACTTTGCCAGGTGTTGGCATCACGGATGAGACCCATTTTGACGCGATGGCCAATAGCGCTGTGACAGTTGGTCATCTGGATCAAGACGCTTACGTGACGCTACAACCACAAGATGTCGTGGCGTTATTCCAAGCAGCGATGACAGATGATGGTTTTGTCAAGTAAAAGTTTAAGTTCAGCACTTGTTGCTGGCTTTTTTGTTAGGAAATTATGAGTGAATAGTCATGATGTGACGCGTTATGATATACTAGAATTAAAGGAATTTAACCATGGATAGTGTCAATTTATCGCCCCGCTTAGCTGCGGTGGCAAGCTTTGTACCAAAAGGTACACGACTGGCAGATATCGGTTCTGATCATGCCTACTTGCCAGCACATTTATTATTACAATCACAGATCGACTTTGCCGTTGTCGGTGAAGTCGCCAAGGGGCCATTAGAAAATGCCCGCCATGAATTGAAAAAGCAACGCTTGTTAGCTGCTACTGCTTTGCGATTAGCGGATGGACTAGCTGCTGTAACGGATGAGGATCGCGTCGATACAGTGACCATCGCTGGGATGGGTGGCATCTTAATTCGTGATATTTTGGCAGCGGCCAAGCAACGGGGACAAAATTTTACCACGTTGATTTTACAACCCAATACTGATGAACAGGTGGTGCGTGAGTGGTTAGTACAGAACCATTATCAGGTGACGCACGAACGGATTGTTCAAGAAGACAAACACTTTTATGAAATAATTGTGGCGAAACCCGGCAGTCAAACACTGTCAGCGCAAGATTTGATGTTTGGACCATTTTTACGCGATGAACAAGCACCTGCTTTCAAAGCGAAGTGGCAAAAAGAAGCAGAACGGATTGCCTTGATTTTTGAACGCCTTACGGCTGCTGGCAAAGTGGATACACCGGCTTATCAGCAGTGGCAGGCCCGTTTAGAAGCCATTCAAGAGGTATTATCATGATTACAGCGCAAATGTTAATTGATCAAATTGAACAATTTGCCCCAAAAGCATTGGCCGAAGCCGGTGATCCAACTGGGTTGCAAATTGGGAATCCTAATCAGCCCATTCACCGCGTGATGACCGCACTTGATGTACGACCAGAGGTGGTGGCAGAAGCGATTGCACAGTCAGTTGATTTTATTTGGGCCCATCATGAAGCCATGTTTTTTCCGGCTAAAAATTTAGATTTGCGGCAACCGCAAAATCAAATGTATGCTGATTTGATTAAGCACAATATCGTGGTATATGCGTCACATACAAACTTAGATAGTGCAGCAGGGGGCATGAATGATTGGCTGGCGGATGCGTTGGGCCTGACAGCAGTTGCGCCGTTGGTTGCCAATACAGACGGCCGTACTGGTTTGGGGCGGATTGGCACGTTAGCTAAGCCGATTTCGGTAGCTGATTTTGCGACGCAATTACGCCAACGTTTTGGCGTGCAAACTGTACGTGTTATCGCCAATGATTTGACGCGACCACTAAAAAAAGTAGCCGTCTTGGGCGGTGATGGGGGTCGTTATTGGCAACAGGCACAGGCGGCCGGAGCAGATGCTTTTGTGACGGCTGATGTTTATTATCATGTTGGGCATGACATTTTAGCGGCTGACTTTGTGGTGATTGATCCTGATCATCATATGGAAGCGATTGCCGCAGTGCCAATGGCAGCTAAAGTGCACGAATGGTTTGGTGAAGACGTGACGGTATCGCCGACCACAATTAACACCGATCCCTACACATATATTTAATTATTCGGGGACGTCCGGACAATTTGTCGACCAAAAGATAGAAAGGATTGCGATTCAACACAGACTGTGTCGTGAATCAAAAATAGATGATGACAAACGAGAAATATCCTGAATTAGTACCACGGTTTTTGAAATACGTTGCGGTTGATACCCAATCAGATGAGACGGCAACAACCGTTCCATCTTCTCCGAAAGAAGTGGCTTTTTTGGCTGATTTGGCAGCTGAATTACAAGCTATTGGTTTGGAAAATGTTCGGACGATGCCGGATGGGTACGTTTTTGCGGAACTGGCAAGTAACATTGATGATGACAGTGTACCAACGATTGGGTTTATTGCCCATGTCGATACGGCAGACTTTAACGGCGCCAATGTACGACCACAAGTGATTGAAAACTATGATGGTCAGGCGACGATTCCCTTGGGTGAAAGTGGTTATGATCTCAATCCAACAGATTTCCCAAGTTTGAAAAAGTATGCTGGTCATACGTTAATCACCACAGATGGGACAACACTCCTTGGTGCTGATGATAAGGCGGGTGTAGCCGAAATTATTACTGCGGCCCAATATTTGATTGCTCATCCTGAAGTAAAGCACGGCCCATTGCGTTTTGCTTTTGGACCTGATGAAGAAATCGGGATTGGGGCAGATAATTTTGATACCGCAGCTTTTGGAGCGGATTTTGCCTATACGGTTGATGGTGGACCAGCCGGAGAATTGGAATGGGAAACATTCTCTGCTGCTGGGGCAACCGTTGATATTCAAGGTCGAAATGTGCATCCAGGGACAGCCAAAGATACCATGGTCAATGCGATTCAAGTGGCATTTGATTTTCATGCGCAATTACCAGAACATGATCGACCAGAACATACGGAAGGTCGTGAAGGTTTCTGGCATGTGATGCAAGTGTCTGGTAACCCTGAGGTAGCCCAATTGCGTTATATTGTCCGTGACCATGATCGGGCCAAGTTTGAAGCACGGAAACAACGTTTGCGCGATATTGCTGAACAATTCAACCAGAAGTTTGGCGAAACACGGGTAACGGTGACGCTCAAAGATCAGTACTATAACATGGGTGAAATCTTAAAAGACGATATGCGCTCGGTTGAATTGGCGGAAAAGGCCATGCAAGACTTAGGCATTACGCCTTTGATTGAACCTGTTCGTGGTGGTACAGATGGTTCAAAGATTACGTTCCTCGGCTTGCCAACGCCTAACCTGTTTGCTGGTGGTGAGAACATGCATGGCCGGTTTGAATATGTCTCAACAACAGTGATGGCCCAAGCAACGGATACGATTTTGAAGATTATTGCTTTAGCTCAACAATAAAGCCAGCGCAATCGCTTGATTGCGCTTTTTTTGTTACAATAGAGAAGATCAAATTTTTAGGGGATAAGGATGCGAAAGTATGTGACGATTGGCGGCATTGGCTTATTACTTGTCGCTGTAAGCGTTGGTGGTTGGCTGGCCATGAAGAAACCAGCGCTAGATATCGCGACACCACGGCGGGCAGCGCAGTTAGCCAAAGTTGACAAAGTACAATTGGTGGCATTGGGTGATTCACTGACGGCCGGTGTTGGCGATGACGGTCATCAGCGAGGCTATACTGGTCGCATTGCAAAGCAAATCCAACAAAAATATGCTGTCAAAGTGAGGATGGCCAATTATGGGCGTTCTGGTGACCGTTCCGATCAAATCCAGCATCGCTTAGTCACACAACCAAAAATGCAGTCAGACATCCGGCACGCCCAAGCGATTATCTTGACGGTGGGGGGCAATGATTTGCAACAATTACTCCTGAAAAATCAAGCAGCATCAACGCCTGCCGCCTTAACTCAGACAGTGAAGGCTGGGCAAACGGCTTATCGGCAACAGTTAACGACTTTATTTCAGACGATTCGCCAGTATAATCCGAAAGCGCCAATTTATATTTTTGGGAATTACAATCCAATTTTTGTTCATTTTCCCACGCGTCAGGATTTTAATACCGATGTGAAACTATTTAATACGATTAATCGGGCAGTGGCCCAAGCGGACAAGAATAGTCACTACGTTAGCGTGTTTGATTTGACTTATGGCCAATATCGAACAACGCGTGCGCGGCAACAATTGCTAGCCGCTGCTAAGGCTGCTGACCAAAACGCGAAAAATCCGGATCAGTTCATGACGATGCTAACCGAAAAACCCGCGTATACCAATGACTGGATTAGCACAACGGATCATTATCACCCCAATAAAACCGGGTATGATTTGATGACCACAAAATT
>USIU01000105.1 GCA_900554745.1 uncultured Leuconostoc sp. | reverse complement strand
AATTACAAGCGCGTGAACTTGGGACACTGGTCATGGTTGGGATGACGCCGGCCAATCAGGCGATGATGACCTATCGTTTAGCGTTGTCATCCGTTGTGATCACGGGTGGGATGGGACACGTGGCCACACGAACGGCTTTACTGGCTGTTCAACAACCCTATAAAATTCAGGTCGAAGTGGCCTACGAAAAAAAGAATTGATTTACACCAATTCTTTTTTCATGTGGATATGTAAAATGTCTGCCTCGTAAAATTCATCGCCAAAAGCTTGGAAGCCTAAGTTTTCGTAGAAGCCTTTAGCCTGCATTTGTGCGCCCAGCTCAAGGGTATGGATATGGTAACCTGGCGCTAATTTTTCAATATAGGCCAATAATTGACGCCCGATACCTTGACCACGCATGGGATAAAGGGTTGCCACGCGTTGGACATGCCAAACCCCTGGCTGTTCTTCAAAAACGCGAGCCGTACCAGCCAATTTATCGTCAACATAGGCCACAATGTGCAAGGCCGCTGCTTCAATGGTTGGGTCATCTAGCTCAAGTTGCATCGGGACGCCTTGTTCGGCAACAAAAACGGTTGTGCGAATGGTGAGGGCGTCGTCATGAATGGGACCAAGCCCAATTTGATGTTTGATTTCTACTGTCATACGAGTATTATAACAAGTTTTAACGCAAGCCGTATCGCTTTATTGGTATAATGGAGATTATGAAAAATCGTGTAAAGAAAAGCTTGAAACAGTTCTGGCAGACGACCTTAGCGCCAAAAAATTGGTTGCGACAATTGAATACACGGCGTGGATTCTTTACTTGGGTACTGACGCTGTTTACTTTAAAGACCATTTTAGCTTATGGCGCTGACTTTGAATGGTTACATGTGCAAGATCCGTTGCAAGTGTTGTTGATGCTGGTCAATCCCATTGGCTTCACGATGATTTTGTTCAGTTTAACGCTATTTATTAAACCCAAGCAGCTTTATTATGGGACCCTGTTAATTTTAGATACAGTCATGACGTTATTACTGTATCTCAATGTGGTGTATTTTCGGGAATTCTCGGACTTTATGTCCATTAACACGATGCTAGGCTATAGTACCGTGAATCAAGGTGGTAAAGCCGCAGGGGCGATTGCCTTTGGGTTCCATGATATCCTATTCTGGCTCGATATTTTGGTATTACTGGGCTTAATATTGGCTCGGAAAATTAAATTGGATCCGCGGCCATTGCCGCGTTTTCAACCCTTTAAGTGGCTAACAGTGGGAGTGTTTGTGCTGATGGCCAACTTATTCTTGTCAGATATTGATCGGCCGCAATTATTAACCCGTCAATTTGATCGCGAGTATATGGTTAAATATCTGGGATTAGGACCCTTTACCATTTATGATGCGATTAATACGTATCAGACTAGCCAGGTCCGTAAAAGTGCGACGCCGTCCGAATTTACGCAAGTTAAAAATTATGTGAATAAACATTATGCGGCGCTTAATCCGCAATTCTTTGGTCGGGCCAAAGGTAAAAACGTGATTGTCATTCACTTGGAAAGTTTCCAACAAATGTCGATTGATCGGAAGATTAATGGGCAAGAAGTGACACCGTTTTTAAATAGCCTGTATCATAGCCAAAGTACGATTGCCTTTGATAATTTCTTTAATGAAGTGGGGCAAGGCAAGACATCTGATGCTGAAAATATGTTGGAGACATCGACGTTTGGGTTACCGCAAGGCTCATTGTTCTCAAAGCTTGGCAATGACCAAACTTTCCAAGCGATGCCAGCTATTTTAAACCAACGGGCGAACTATTCAAGTGCAGTCTTCCATGGTAACATTGGGACGTTCTGGAATCGTAACAATGTTTACAAGCATATGGGTTATCAGAACTGGGTCTCGGGTGATTATTTTGATTTGACGGGACAAAAGGCCACGACTTGGGGGCTAAAAGATAAACTGCTGTTCCAAGAATCGATTCCTTATTTGGAACAGTTACAGCAACCGTTTTATGCAAAATACCTTACGGTGACGAACCATACGCCGTTCACGCTCGATAAGGAAGATCAAGATCCCAACTTTGTCACGACCAATAGTGGCTCTAAGATTGTCGATAATTATTTTATCACCAATCATTATTTGGATCAGTCTGTCAAAGAGTTCTTTGATTACCTGAAAAAGTCTGGGTTGTATGACAATACAGCAGTTGTTTTGTATGGGGATCATTACGGCATTTCCAACACGGATGCAAAGTATTTAGCGCCCATTTTGGGTAAAGATGAAAGCCAATGGAACGATTTGGACAATGCTAATTTGCAACGTGTGCCCTTCATGATTCATATTCCAGGCATGACTGATGGGTATATTGATCATACCTTTGGTGGTGAAATCGATGTGGCGCCAACCCTTGAACATTTGCTCGGCATTACAACGCAGCGCTATATTCAATTTGGCCAGGATCTATTGAGTAAACAACATGAACAGATCGTAGCGTTTAGAAATAAAGATTGGATCACGCCACAGTATGCGAGTCTGTCTGGGCGCTATTGGAATGTCCAAACTAATCAAATGATTACCGACCCAACGCCAGAAATGCAGAAAACTTTGGATAGTATTCAAGCAGCGGTGAATGAAAAATTGGATATGTCGGATAGTCTGAACCAAAAGAACTTATTGCGTTTCTATACACCAGAAGGTTTTAAGCCAGTTGACGCGAATAAATTCGACTATAGTAAACGTGCGACGATTAAACGTCTACAAGCGCAAAATAAGCAACTGGGCAAAGCCTCAAAGAGCTTATTTGCGAAGAATGGTAATAAATCAACCTTGAGCCAGTATGTGACTGATGCGCCAGAAATCCATGATGAAAAAACAGATTCAACGCGTTTGATGCCCCGCAACGCTGATGACTGGAGTCAAAGTGAATAACATCAAAAAAGCCGCGATTTGCGATCCAACAACGCAACGGGCTTTTTTTGATACAATAGAAATGATGTTAATTGGGAGGCATAGGATGAAAATTTTAATTGGTTTAGAAAATATTGGTTTGGGTGGCATGAAACGGGCAACAACAGTTGTTGGGAATGCTTTGGCAGCAACCCATGATGTGACCTATTACAGTTTTTCTGATATGCCACCTTTTTATACGTTGGCGGCGCCGTTATTGGTCAGTCAGACGCCGGTGACGTTAGATAATGCGGCACAACCCTTTGAACGTTTTGCCCAACAAATTCGGGAATTTGAAGCGGTTGCGCGGCAATTTGATGTGGTGATTTTGGCAGGTGGGTTGTTATCCAGTTTTGCAGCGCAATTGACATTGCCTAATACCCAACTGATTGGTTGGATGCACAATAACGTGACCACCTATCAGACACAATATTATGCGGCGATGCAGGCTGAATTTAATGCGGGTTTGCGGGCTTTGGATGTGATTGTGGCGTTAACCGATTCTGATTTAGCAGGCTTTTCGGCATACAACCAGACCGTCAAAATTTGGAATCCTTTAACGATTACGCCTAGTGGTCAGGCGGATCTTAACCAAAAGGTCATTGCTTTTACGGCAAGAATTGCCATTCAACATAAGGGCATTGATTTTGCGGTGAAACTCGCCCAAAAATTACCAGCGGACTGGCAATTAGCGATTGCTGGTGGTGGCTCAGCTGCGGATATGGCCATTTTCGAATCGCTGATTGACCAGTATCAAGTCGCGGATAAAATTATTTATCGTGGTGCCTTAAAAGATGATGCTTTGCGTGAGCATTATCGCCAAGCCAGTCTGTTTGTTCAGACATCACGTTGGGAAGGCTTACCACTAGTGTTGGCGGAAGCGATGAGCTTTGGTTTGCCTATTGCTGCGATGCGTAATACGGGTTCTGCGGAAGTGTTAGCTGAAGGGGAACATGGCATTTTGACGCCTAATGCTGATGTGGACGCCCTCTATACGGCCATCGAACCCTTGCTACGAGATGTGGATCAACGTGCAGCTTACGCTCAAAAAAGTTTACAGCGCGTGGAAGACTTTAAAATCGCGCCAATTTTGGCACAGTGGGAAGCAGTCTTTCAGCAAAAATTTGACAACTAAGTTGACAAGAATATAATACTCTTAGAGGCAAATATCATGACTGAAGAATCTCATGCGAAGCATTTAGGAAAATTTAAAAAACCAACTTTTGATAATTTACAGTTCCGAATTGGGGAACTCGCACGGATGACGGGTGTTTCAACGCGTCAATTGCGCTATTGGGAAAAACAAGGCTATGTATCAGCGATTGCCCGCGACGATGAACAAGAGTCACGGTTATACGGCTTTCCAGCTTATGTTAAGGTGACCATTATCAAGCAACACTTAGATGATGGGGAACCGTTACATGAAGCGGTACGAGCGGCTAATGAGCAAATTGAAAACGTTGGTGTCATTCAGCATATTATGAAAAAGGCGTTCCAAGGGTTAGAGACCCACGAAGGCAAATATATGGTGAATCTCGGGTTTTTTGATGCTGAGGAAACGCAATTACTATATGTGTCATTAGATGATCAGGGGAAAGTGGTGTATCATCTCGTCGCGGCTGACACAGCAGCGCAACAAACGGACGACCAAGCATGACGACATGGCTTTATCATCTGACAGTGCCGACGGTGCGGGTCGGTCAGTCAGTAAAAGACGCGTTTAAAGCTTGGTTGATCCCACAACGGTTACGTGGTGCTTTGCGTAGCAAACGGCATATTCGTGTGAACGGCCAAACGGTCTCAACGAATTATGTGTTACAAGCCGGTGATGTCCTTGAATTAACCTTTGAAACGGCGGATTTTC
>USIU01000104.1 GCA_900554745.1 uncultured Leuconostoc sp. | reverse complement strand
AATTGCCTTTAACGAAAATCATCAACGTGACCTCGATAAGTTATTTACAGCCATGCCGCGTGTCGTTGAAATTCCGTTTGATTCGGAACGCAAGCTGATGACGACGGTACATCCTGCGCCACAAGGTTACATTATCACGGTCAAAGGGGCACCGGATGAATTGTTGAAGCGGGCAACAAAGATTGAAATGTACGGTAAGGTTGTCCCATTGACCGACGAAATTCGGGGCAAACTGTTGGCTATTAATTCAGAATTGGCCATGCAAGCACTGCGCGTTTTAGGTTTTGCATATAAATTGTCCGATACCATACCACCGGTGATGACACCAGATGCGGTCGAAAAGGATTTGGTCTTTACCGGATTTGTGGGGATGATTGACCCTGAACGGCCTGAAGTTTCTCAGGCTGTGGCAGAAGCCAAGATGGCCGGTATTCGGCCAATCATGATTACGGGTGATCATCGTGATACGGCAGCAGCGATTGCGATGCGTTTGGGTATTTTAGATGAAACTGATCTTAAAACGGCTGTGATTTCCGGTTCTGACTTGGACAACATGAGTGATGCTGAGTTTGCCGATAAAGTCGACCGCTATAGTGTCTATGCACGTGTCGCGCCAGAACACAAGGTGAGAATTGTGACGGCTTGGCAGAAGAAGGGTAAAGTGGTGGCCATGACTGGGGATGGTGTCAACGATGCCCCTGCATTAAAGGCCGCTGATATTGGGATTGCTATGGGAATCACCGGAACTGAAGTGTCTAAGGGCGCTTCAGATATGGTCTTGGCCGATGATAACTTCGCGACGATTGTGCATGCGGTTGAAGAGGGACGTAAGGTCTTTGCTAATATCCAAAAAGCGTTACAGTATCTGTTGGCCTCTAACTTAGCCGAAGTGATTTCAATCTTTGTGATGACATTGCTTGGTTGGGAAATTCTTGCACCCATTATGATTTTGTGGATTAACTTGGTAACGGATACCTTACCAGCCATTGCCTTAGGCCTTGAACCCGCCCAAAAGGATGCGATGACCAAGAAGCCACGTGGTCGTGGGGCTAGCTTCTTATCTGGTGGCGTTGGGCCAGCAATTATTTGGCAAGGTATTTTGCAGGCTGTTATTGTGCTATCAGTCTACGGCTTTGCCTTGGCTTATCCGGTGCATGCCGGTGAAACGGCGGCACACCAAGATGCCTTAACGATGTCATTTATGACACTTGGTTTGATGCAAATGTTTAACGCGATTAACGTGAAGTCAGTTTATGGCTCAATGTTAGGCCCACAAGCCTTCCGCAACAAGTTGTTCAACTGGGCTTTAGTGGGCTCATTGGTTGTGATGGCGGCAGTTGTCGTGATACCACCATTGAATCCTATCTTCCACGTGTCACACTTGGATGCTTATCAATGGGCAATCGTCTTAGTTGCCGGAATTAGTATCATTCTGATCGTTGAACTGGTAAAATTAGTACAGCGCAAAATTTTCAAAAAAGGATAAGAGACAGTGCCAAAATTTAATCCAAAACAAGCTCAAATTTATATCCAAACATTACAAAATGTTTTGACGAATACGGAAGATACAGCAACCCGCGTATCACCTTTCTTCACAAAGTTAGATGATGCGAAGGAAGCTGGTCAAATTGCGGATATGCCAGCAGCAGAATTTGCTGAAATTAAAGCTGAATTCGAAGATGCTGTCGCCAATTACAAGGCGAATGCGGCGCAATTAAATGCGGCTTCAGCGCCGGTTCGTTTGTTGGGCGTGCACAAGTCATTGGCAACTGCTTATACAAAGTATGCCGAAGCGACACAATTGATGGCTGATGCCGTAGTTGTGGCTGATCAAAGCGTGGCTGCTGATAAGTATGCCCAATCTGAAGAAGAACAAGGGATCTATTTAGAAAAGATCCATGCAGCCGTAGCCAAAATTATGAATGCTAATTTGTAATTAAATGACGGCAACCTAAAACCCGCTTAGTTAGCGATAATGTCTAACTAAGCGGGTTTTATTGTGACCCAATAACAGTGCGTCTTTTGATTTGATAGGATATCAGGTGAAGTGCCACAAAATTATTTAACAGCTGCTACTTCTAATTGATATTGTTTTGGTGTTTGACCGACAAATTTTTTAAAGACCCATGAAAAATGAGAAGCATCCGTGAAGCCTAATGTATAGGCAATTTCACCTGTTGGAATATTCGAATGAATCATCAGTTTGGCTTCAGCGAGTTTACGACTGGTGATGAAATCTTGGACGGTTGAATCCAGTTCAGACTTAAAAAGTGCCCGTAATTTAGATTCACTAATATTAAATTGACAGGCTAATTCTTTGACTTTGATAGGCCGATAGACGTTCGCGTTAATATACTGAATGATAGAGGTGATGAGTGGCGATAAGTGTTTGGATGAGACCTCATGAATCTTATTGGTATAGTACACAATGGCCGCATCACGCACTTGTAGAATCTCATCTAATGTGGCACTCAATTCAGTTTTTTTGATAAATAAATCACGGCTACTATAAGCTGTGACAATATCCATTCCGCATTCGATACCAGTTTGCGATAATTTTTCAAAGACGATATTTGAATAATTTTTTTCCGAACGTAAAGTGTCACCAGTGACGGCCGGTACCACACCATTACTGAGCTTAAACACCATGTCTCGTAATTTGTTAACTTCACCATTTCGGACGTAATCAAGTATCTTATGTTCATATAAGTAGAGGTACTTGTTGGCGTCAAAATTTTGTGAAATCAAGTATTCGATACGTTGGTCAGTAATTTCAGTCGAATATTGTTTGACATCGAGGTGGACTTTTTCTGTCATTAAATCTTTTACTTCGCCCGTAAAGAAGTAATGGACAAGCATTAGAATATCTCGTAATTCACTGGTTGAAAAAAGTGGGAGATCTTCTAAATACTGGAAAAGAGTGTCTTGATCACGTGGACTGATCTTAAGCCTTTTCATTTTTTTGGTAAAGAACTTTTTATCAATATGGTTGCATTTGAATGGGCCGAACAAAATATGGTATTGCTCAAAGTTATAGAGTAAGAACATATCGTTTAGTTTGCCACTGATAAAGTTGAATAACTCGTGTGATGCGAGGGCATCGTGCAAAATATTCTCATAATCACTAAACAGGACGGTAGTGCGATTTGAATGATATTCTTCAACGATCTCTAGATTTTCATCGAAAATGATAATCGGTAGTCTAAGGCAAATGTGCAAAGACTTGATCATTTTTACGCCATTCATAATTGATTAAGACTCCTTTGACAATAAACTAATAAAGTAAATATAATATGGCAACATCTCCTGATAAATTGTTATATCGCTTTGAAAAGTTCCAATAATGAATGCCGTCATGTTGCAAAAACACAATGCCTTGAAAAAAATCAAATTATAAAATTTATTATTAAATGTTTTATACAAATTATGTTGAAATGTACATTCCGGCATAATTTTTTTTATACTATACTCTTTTCGTAAGTTCGATATCAATTTAGAAAAAGGAGTGTACGTATGGTATCAAAAAACAACAAGATCTTACACTTACGGAAATCTGCGACAAAAGTTTCCAAATATAAGATCAAAAAGTTAAGTGTTGGTGTCGCCTCCGTTCTGGTGGGGGCCACTTTCTTTCTTGGTTCGACAACGAGTGCAAGTGCTTCTGACGAACAGCTTGCTGACAAGAAGGCCGGGGTTACGCAGCAAACTGATCAAAATGCAACAAGCACAAATGATCGGGTATTAAAGTTTGATAATGCAACGGCAACGGCCACAACAGACAAGACAGTTTCTGATGCGACCCAAATGTCAAACGCTGAACAAACTGACAATTCAGCCAAAAATACAACTGTAGTTAATAGTATTGATAAAAAATCAATTACCGATTCTACATTATCCAATAATAACGATTTAAAATCAACTGAAATGCAATCAGCAGTGGCTGACCAAGCAACTGCTGGAAAGCAAACAAATACTGCTGATCAAGTAGCACCTGAAAAGCCAGCTAATACGACTGACCAAACAACGGTAGAAAAGCCAGTTAATGCTGCTAATCAAGCAACAGTTGTAGGGCAAGCAACTCAAGCAACAGCGGAAAATACAACAGCGCCTGCAAGTGATGATGTCAACACGCAAGCAGCTGCACCAGTTGCCACACTACGTGCCGCAGCAACTGCTGATACAAGTACAACGACAACCGTTAACAATTGGACAGGTTTGATTAACGCGTTAAATAATCCATACTATCAAACAATCACTGTTGATGGCACAATCAACGCGATGGGAACTGGTACAGTTGAAGGGAACAATCGTACTGTTGTCATTCAAGGCGCGTATCAAAATGCAAGCATTGACTTTGGCGCAACCCCATTAACGGTTAATGGGACAATGCAGTTGGCATTTGAAAACTTGATTTTGAAGACAGCCAGTGCCAATGGGGCCGTTACTTTTAACAACAGTTCAAACACAAGTACGGTAACCTTTAAAGACGTAACTCACTCAGGTGCGTCATTATATGGTGGTAACGGCAATGTAGCAGTTGTAATCGATGGGACGACAACATCAACCGTTTCAACTTCAAGCAAGCCAACAGCTAAGACTTACAGTGCAAATGGTAACGGGGCTAATATTTGGGGTGCCAAGTCCGTGACAGTTGCCAACGGGGCTAACTTTACATTGAACCGTTCGGCAATTGGGGATGGTATCAACTTGCCAGATGGTGCCACTGTTCAAGTTGGTGACAATGCCACAATGACGGTTAACCTTAATACCGATAATGGGACAGAAAGTGCCCGTTACCAGGATGCTGGTATCTTCATG
>USIU01000103.1 GCA_900554745.1 uncultured Leuconostoc sp. | reverse complement strand
CTGTTCCCGGATACCCGAGCAAAGCCCCAATCAAGTGGAAGTGAAATCGTGTAGTGACCCACTCCTGATCGGCTTTGACTGGTAGACCACGTTGCCAAATATCCCAGAAACCATAAAACGTCAAGCGCTGTTGAATATCTGGATAATCCTTTAGGTCCTCGCTAAAAAACAACCAGTTATCACCAGGAACCATCGCTTCGACAATCCCAATTTTTTTCCCACGATGACTAGGCTGCCGCAAATAAGTAACCAATAGCTGTACAAATCGCGCTTGCTGGTCGGCAGCCTTAAACGGTTGAATCATCAATAACACATCCGGATTATCTGGTCGATCGTCACATTTAATGGCTCCAAGACTCGGCGCCATAACCACATCATCACTTTCAAAGGTAGTATTGGCAACAACCGTACTGGCTTGGTCGCGCACCCCAAGATATGAAAATGCACTTGTGTAGCGCGCCAATGCCCCCACAATATCATGGGTAATTGGGGTTAACCCTAAGCCAGTGGCATAAAGCTGAATCTCTGGCCGGTCACGTTTGACCAACGCCAAGAACAGAAAAAATAAATAAGTATCGGAAAACTCACGATATGCCGTCGAAAAATAACCGCCACCTAAAAGGTGAATCACATCACTATCAAACAGTGCGGCAATGGGGACGTTGTTTCTCGGATCACCACCGTGCAAAATAGCCGACACTTCTGACTCGTTTTCCAAGGTCAATTGCTGGTCATGGGCTAAATAGACTAAATTCCAAATTGTGTCGACAAACTGAACCTTTGGCCATTCGTCCTGAAAAAGAAAACTCGCACGTGCTGGAAAAGGCACATCTAAAATTAAGTCGTCATCAGGAAAATTGTCACGATAAAATTTTAACCAAGTGCGAACAATTTGTTCATCACCAAAGTTTGGATAGCCGGCAGTTGAAATCAAATATCTTTTAGCCATAATTGTCCCCATCGTACGATTCCAAATCGTGTCAAATACGTAGACCTGTCAGACACGTCCAAGATTCACCCAACTTATGACTGATCAGTAGCTGCATTTTTAGCGGCTTCTTGCGCTGCTTTAATCTGCGCAATATATTTATCAGCTTCTGGTGTCTTATTTAGGAAATCCTCATAAGTATAGTTCTCGATAAAATCAATATCTTGATCAAGCGTGATAATGGCTTGTGGGTCAGATAAATAGCGTGCCCGCAACAACTTATTAATTGAGCGAACATCATATTCACGTAGGCCCGCAACATATTCAATATCAGGGTTAAACTGAATCCCGCGGAACGTACCACTGACAATCATTTTAGCCTTCTGCCAACGATACTTAACATGACCACCAAAGAGCACTGCCCGCAAATCGTACCGCAAAGCATTCACGACCGTGCGTAACCATTCATGCTTGGATACACGACGAGCGGTTAATACACGGTTACGATATTCATAATTATAACGCCATAGGCGTGAATCATCTTGTTCACGCACAATATCACCAGGCATCGTGTTTTCTTTTGATTTATGCACCACGATTGACTTCAAAACGGTATAACCACGATTCACATCCGCAATTCGATTCGTGTATTCCATATCGTCGCCCCAAATGAAATACTCTTTTTGTGGTAAACCAACCATCGCAACTGTCTTGCGAGAAAACAACACTGAAACGAAAGTAGAATTCACGACTTCAATCCCTGGATTTTCCTGATGCATATGGTATTGCCAAGTGAAGGCCCGTGGTGCAGGCACGTTCATCCAAGATGGATGGCCATCACGACTACCCCAACGTACGACTGAGTTGACAAAGCCGACATGGTCGTTTTCCGTGATGAAATCAACCAAATACTTTAAGGCATCAGGTTCGGCAATGGTATCATCGTCCATTAGCCAAACGTAATCATCTTGCGTTTCTTCAGCAAATAGCCGTACCGCTTTGTTAAAACCACCAGCACCACCCAAATTATCTTCAGAATTATAAACAATCACTCGGGGATCAGTCACAGTTGCTAGATAGTCAGCCGTCTCATCCGTTGACTTATTGTTCACGACAATCACATGGTTTAAATAGTCGGTTTGGTTTAAAACAGCTGTCAGCGCTTCTTTCAGCAAGTCAACCCGATTATAGGTCACAATGGCAGCCGTTACGTTTTTATTGGTCATAATATTCCTCTTAAAAATTGAATTAGATAAAATCAATGAATTGATCTTTAAACTTGAGATAAAGATGTGTCCCGATGACCGCAAACAAGGCGATTTCTAACCAGAACATGGCCATCAAATAAGGCGAATTCCAGAACCATTGATTTGTCAAAAAAGTTTCCCGCCAACCATTGACGATATAGTAAAACGGATTCACGCGCGAAATCCAATAAATCACATTATTGAAGAAGTTACCAGGTGCTGGTGGAAACAAGACACCAGAAACAAAGAAAAGTAAGCGTAACACCTGTCGAATCGCCAAATCATAGTCGGGAATCAAAATATTGATGGTCGCACTAAAGATACCCAGGAAAAACAGCATAATCATGGCGGCAATAAAATAGTAGATAAATTGCAACCAGTATAAATTAGGATGGAAATTTCCAGTCAAGAACATACTGATGCCAGCCACCGCTGAAATTGACAACACGGCTGGAAAAACTTGGATAATCCGAATCGTTGGCAGGACTGAAGCTGGAAACTTCACATTGCGTACCATGAAAATCTGGGTTTGAATCGAACGAATCGTATCCGAAAATCCCTGGTTTACCAAATACCAAGCCGAAAAACCAACAGACATCCAAACAAAGTATGGCATCCCCGCCACCGGTGCCGTTGTGCGAAAGCCACCACCAAAAATCACGGCGTAAGTCATGACCTGAAACAGGGGATCAAGAACTTCCCAAAGGGAGCCAAGATATTTGTGTGCGTTATTGGCCTTCGTATCATAGATTGCTAATTTAATTGTCATCCCCAGATGACTGATTTGCTCAGCAATCAATTGAAAAATTGATTCAATTATTACAAACATACTGCTTACCTACCCATCATCGAAAAGTACACGACCGCGCCCATTAAGCCCAAGAGCACAATTAGCGTGCTATACAAGCTGAGTCGGCTGAACCCTTCGAAACTTCGTAATTTTGTGATGCGCTTAATTTCTGATTCCGTCACGCCTTCTTCCGTTAGGCGGTCACGCAGTTGATCAATCGTAAACATTTGTTGGTTTTGCTTTTGTTTATGCACATACCGTTCACGATCTTGTTCTGTCATTTTATCCAATTCACGTGTAAAAGCTTCATATTCATCAGCGACGGTTTCGGTCGCCCCAAAATCACGCATTTCACCGTATTGAATCCACATGACTTTATTCGTAAATTCGCGAACTTGTTTTAAATCATGCGATACGAAAAAAATGGTTTTTCCTTGGGCAATAAACTCACGAATCTTACCTAAAGCCTTATTTGAGAAATTTTGGTCACCGACTGACAAGGCTTCATCGACAATCAAGATATCTGGGTCATTATGAGTCACAATTGAAAAACCTAATTTCGCCCGCATCCCGTTTGAGTAGTCTTTTACTGGTTGATCAATGAATTCACCTAATTCCGAAAACTCGATAATTTCCGGCATTGCGCGCGTAATTTCGT
Organism: uncultured Leuconostoc sp.; assembly: GCA_900554745.1. Taxonomy (GTDB): domain Bacteria; phylum Bacillota; class Bacilli; order Lactobacillales; family Lactobacillaceae; genus Leuconostoc. Next base: position 1,200 of record USIU01000103.1, on the reverse strand, counting down.
CGTTTGACTTGCCCATCATGAGTTGCTTAAGACGGATATTTTCACGCCCTGTCAGTTCCCAGTTCAACCCTTCGTTGATGGCAACAACCCCAATGGTCCCATTTAAATCTAGCAAGCCTGATGTTTGCGGAATGACACCACTCAAAATATTGAGCAAGGTTGATTTTCCCGAGCCATTTGTCCCAACAATGCCCACAACATCCCCAGCTTGTATATCAAACGACAAGCCGCGCAATGCCCAAAAATTGGCCTCGGCACGATTGCCCATGAAAGTTGATTTCAACTTTTCGGTTTGATTGGCATAAAGTTGGAAATTTTTTGTTAAGCCTTCTGCACGGACCATGTATGGCTTTGATTCGTCTAACATGTAGCTACCCACTTTTTACTTTTGACATTATAGTTGCTTAATTACTTATACCATATTACCTAAAATACCTTGGAAACTCAAACTTTGCCGGCAAAATCAGCAAAAAAAGCAGCAGGGATACATCCTACTGCTTAAAATATTGTGCCTGTTCAACTGGTGCTAACCAGCGGTACCCAACCCCAACATCGGTCCCGATGTATTGCTGCCCTGCATTGGTTCCAATTTTTCGTCTTAAATGCGCCACTGTCACTCGTAAGGTATCATTTTGTCCTTGAAGCAGGTGCGTGCCCCAAATGTTACGCCATAAGACATCATAAGTTAAGACTTTTTGTGGGTGTTGAACGAATAGACTTAAGAGTTCATATTCCTTTTGTGACAAATGCAATCCCTCTCCAGCTTTCGTCACCGTTTTGGCATCGAGGTCAACGGTGAGCTCACCACACTGTAGTTGTCCTTTACCCACGCCAGTGGTGTCATAAGTACGCGATAAAATAGCGCGGACGCGGGCAACGAGTTCGAGTGGCTCAAAAGGTTTGGTCACATAGTCGTCCACACCAATTTCAAACAGCTTGAGTTTATCTTGCGTTTGGTCGCGTGCAGTCAGGACGAGCACGGGCACGTGATTCGCTAAGCGAATTTTTTTGAGCAACGCCACACCGTCTTCATCGGGCAAACCCAAATCCAACACCAATAAATCAGGCAACGTGGCCATTAATTGGTGTTGGGCCTCGCGGGCATTGAAAGCTTGGGTCACGGTAAAGCCCGCAGTCACTAATGTTTGTTTGACGACCCGTTGAATGGTTGGGTCGTCTTCAACCACTAAAAGTTGTTTT
>USIU01000102.1 GCA_900554745.1 uncultured Leuconostoc sp. | reverse complement strand
GACCTTTATAGCGACCACTTGTGATTTCAGTCCCACCGTGTTGCTTAGTTGTCACATCTTCTAAGGCAGCAATCAGTGTGATTTTTTCTTCCGCCATTGGCGTAATAATTCCAATTTTCATGTTGTCATGTGTGACGTCGAATCAACTTGTCAATTCGATTGCCACTTCCTTCCTTATTTACCACCAGTTTTGGTGAATTTTTAGCATGCCGTTATTTGACTAAAAAGAAATAGGCGTAGGTTGCAATAATGAGTACAATCAAACAGACAATCGCCACGTTATAGCGGTGTCGTAAACGTTTAGACTTACCATTAGCCGTGAGTTTGCCATCTGATCCCAACTCATAACGCCCTTTACGCGTCAGTCGCATTTCTTCTCGCGTTTCTGGCGTCACAACCGTGATTGGCGTTGGGTGCGCTTTCGCATAAGCTTTTTCGACCCGAATACGTTCCTTTTCGCGTTGCTTTTGTGCTTTCTTTGCTGCACGTCGTGAGAGTTCTTCTGCCATCTTAACCTCGCATGTAAGACCAGTATAAGAAGGCCGTTAATGTCTTTTGATCATTTAATTTGCCAGTTGCAAATAATTGTTGCATCTCAGCATAGCTGACCGTTTCAATATCTAATGACTCGCCCAAATCGCGTGGTAATTGTTCAGCCACAGGAAGCGGTTGCAAGTCACGCGCCACATAGAGATACATGTAAGCATCGGAAAAACCAACGGTTTCATAAAAGCCCGTGACTTGTTGAATATTCCCGGCTGACATACGTAATTCTTCATTTAATTCACGCACCACCGCGTGTTCTGGTTGGGCAAAATCACGCTCATCTAGCTTACCTGCGGGAATTTCTAAGATAAAGTCGCCAATGGTTGCCCGATATTGTCGTTCCAACAAAATATGGTCATCATCAACAAACGCTAACACGGCAATTGCGGGCACATGTCGGACAATGTCACGTTGCGAGGTTTTACCGTTAAACAAGGTGACAGCCTGTTTTTCGACACTAAAAATAGGCCCTTCATAAACAATTTGGGTCTCTTGTACTTGCTCGCGTTCCGCCATTATACTTCTGATGCCTTCTTCATGATGGGTTTGACTTCCGCAGCTTGATAATCTTTATAGCCCTGCACAAGGACGTAACTCACACGTTCCCCTTGTTGGAGCGATTTAAAGCCGACCATATCAATCCCGTTAAAATGCACGTAGACGTCAGCGCCGCCTTCGTCCGGCGTGATATAGCCATAGCCGCGTTCTTTTTGCCAAATTTTTACTGTTCCTGTTTTCATATTAATATTGTATCAAAAAAACCGCCATAACGGCGGTTTTTTATTGAAATCCATGTGAGATTACATGAATGCCAACATAATAAAGTTAATCAAGAAGAAAGTTGACACAATTAACAAAACAGGTGACACTTCCTTGAATTTACCAAGTGCTAACTTCACCACAATGAAGAAAATGAAACCGGCCGCAATCCCATATGAGATTGAGTATGAAAAGGCCATAAAGACAGAAGTGAAGAATGCTGGGATGGCAACTTCCAAGTTTTCCCAAGAAATCTTCTTGAACTCACCCATCATCATAATGCCGACCAGAATCAACAATGGTGATGTTGCCGCTGATGGCACAACCCCAAAAAATGGTGCAAAGATCACCATCAAACCAAAGCCGATAGCAGTCACCACGTTGGCTAAGCCAGTGCGTGCACCGGCGGCAATACCCGTAGCTGATTCGATGAAAGTTGTCGTGTTTGATGTCCCCACAACACCCGCTAAGGCTGTCGTAAAGGTATCTACCACTAAGGCACGATCCATCTTTGAGTTGAAGCCATCTTCTTGTTCAAATGCTTTCGTATCAGCCTTTGAGAAAATACCTGTTTGGTTACCAATCCCAATTAATGTCCCAATCGCATCAAACAAGCCAGTCAAGCCCATTGCAAAGATTGTGACAATCGCCATTGAGGTATTTTCCCAATTTGAAAATAGGCTCCCCATCCCTTTTGCACCAAAGGCTTGGCCAAAGACATCGCCAAGTTGATGGAAGGCAGAACCAATTGATGTGCCTGGTTGAATATGCGTGTTCGTGACACCCATTGGAATCCCAATCAAAGTTGTGGCAACTAATGCAATCAAAAATGCCCCGGGTACTTTACGCATCACTAAGACCAGTAGTAACACAAAACCAATTAAAGCCAGCAAAACTGATGGTTCATTGAACTTCGTCAATTCTGGTGTGACCCCACCGTTAGCTAAGAGTGAATGGATGGCCCCACTTGTCTTACCTGTATAAGCGGCGTCATTGACTGTCTTAACGTTGTTGCCATCAACCAAGAAATTGATGAACCCTGCGTTTTTTAAGCCAATATACGTCACAAACATCCCGATACCACCACCAATAGCGGCTTTTAATTCGGTTGGAATACCCTTAACAATCGCTCGACGGCCGTGTGATAATGTAATGGCAATATCCACCACACCGACCAAAAAGACAATTGCCAAGGCTTGTTGCCAAGAAAAGCCAAAGCCAAACACGATGGTATAAGTGAAGTACGCTTGCATCCCAATACCAGGTGCCAAAGCGAACGGCACGTTAGCAAACAAGCCCATAAACAACGTACCAAACATCGCCACAATAATAGCGGCCAAGAACACGGCTTGCTCAGGAATACCTGCTTGACCCAAAATTTGCGGGTTCAAAAAGAAAATGTAAGCCATCGACACAAAGGTCGTCATCCCCGCTAAAACTTCGCGACGTACCGTCGTTTTGTTTTCAGCAAGTTTAAAAAACTTTGACATAATACTCTCCTAAACGTGAAAAAAATCTGCCCACCACAAATGATGGACAGATCCCGCATTTGTGATAGTCCAACATCGGTGCTGGGTAGAAACAGTCGGCCATTATCCGACACTATATCACGTATTTTTTAATATAATATAGTTTAACATTGATAGACTAACGTTGACAAGCCATAAATATGTCTCTCATAAATGTCGTCGCTAAGCACTTTCAAAAACTTGTGGCACGTATTCAATCGCCGGCCGGAATTTAAGACCTTGATAAGTCCCCACCACAATAATCTTTAATTTACGGCCACGGAACTGAATACCGGGCAACAATAAGGTCTTGGTAAAATCAAGACCCGTATGCGCGAGTGTTTTGCCTAATTTAATCAAAGAATGACGCCGCCGTGAGGTTAAGATGCGATTGCGATACTCATAATAGTAGCGCGGTAAACGATCAATATTGGTTTCGCCCACAATATCACCCGGCTTTGGATTGGCCTGACTGGCATGTACTACGATTGAGTCGCGCACAAAAAAGCCGGCACTCACTTGCGTTGCGCGTTGGGTAAATTCAATATCATCCCCCCAGATGAAATATTCTTTTTGCGGTAACCCAATTTGTGCAATCACTGCCCGTGAAAAAATGGTTGAGACAAACGTCGCCTGTTTAATCGGCAACCAACGTGTCTGATCTTGCAGTAACGTCGTTGCGTTTCCTGCCAGTGGCGCTGGCACGTTCATCTTAGACCAGTCGCCATCTGTCCAAATCACTTTACTAGCCGCCCAACCTGCTTGAGGTTGCGCCGCAAATAAGGCTAGCAACTTACTTAAAGCTGTCTCAGTTGGCATCGAATCATCATCCATCACCCAAACGTAATCATCTTGGGTCAACGTCATAAATTGGCGCATGCCCCAATTAAAACCGCCGGCACCCCCTAGATTTTCCGACATGTGGGTCACAATTAAACGTGGATCCGTCAACTGATCTAAATAGGCGCGCGTGCCATCCGTACTCGCACTATTGACCACAATCAGATGTTTTAAAGCGGGTGTGTCTTGTGCTAACACTTTTTGAATTGCTTCTTTTAATAACGGTAGCCGATTGTACGTGACAATCATGGCTGTTACAGTTGGTTCAGTCATGTTTTCCCTCTTCAATGATATGCATTATACCGCTGCACAGAGACTGTGTTGTGCACGCAGCAAATATCACACCTTAGCTTATCATGCCACATCAACCCTGGTGTCGACAACGCGCAACCCAAACCTTGACGCGATTTACAAAATAGCACAAAAAAATAACATCGCTACCGAACGTCGTTGGTCCGGTCGCTGCTTGCGCAACGTCACAAGACCAGTCAATGCCCGTTCAGACATCTATCGTCATGCCTTTCGATGTTAAGTTAAGTCTTGCGTCACGGCAGCATGTCTCAGTTCAGTTGCTGAATCGCCTATCCAGTGCTGATGCGTCTGACGCATCACGCTAAAGTGTCATATGTACGCCCAAAAGGGCTTGTTTAGTTAACGGTATCATGGGCGAAGTTGAAATCTGGGGCGACGCCAAATTCTTCGCGGACCGTGTTCAAAGCATCATTAATCACTTGATCCATATCAAAGTAACGATACTTCCCTAAGCGACCACCAAAAATAATTTCGGCGTGCTTTGTCCGTGCTTCTTTTGCATATTGCTTATAAATTTGTGTATTTTTGTCATCGTTGACTGGGTAATACGCTTCTTTTTCACGGTGCCATTCTTGTGGATACTCGCGTGTAATAATCGTTTTACCTTCATCGGCCAAACCATCAAAATGCTTCCATTCCATCACACGCGTGTAAGGTGTTTCCGCATCCGTATAGTTAATGACAGCATTACCTTGATAGTTGTCTGAATCCACCACTTCATGTTCAAAACGAAGTGACCGATATTCCAATTCCCCAAACTTATAGTCAAAGAATTGATCAATCATGCCCGTGTAAAGCACGCGTGGGAATTCAGCCAATAACGTGTCCTTATGATCAAAGAAGTCAGTATCTGTTAAGACATCAATCAGGCCGTTCGATTGGGCCACCATACGCTCAAAAATTTGCGTATAACCACCCACCGGAATCCCTTGATAGCGGTGGTTAAAGTAGTTGTTATCGTAAATAAAACGTACCGGCAAGCG
>USIU01000101.1 GCA_900554745.1 uncultured Leuconostoc sp. | reverse complement strand
TAACGCTGACTAATCTGACGTGAAAGATGCACACCATGTTTAGCGATATAAAATGCCCAACTGAAGCTATGACGAACCCGCCAAAAAGTCTTATAAGGCTGTTCAACGTCTTCAAACCGCACAAGCTGCCAACCGCCCTTTTTGCTCCACCCTGCAAACACATCTGAAAATTCAATCATCAATTGATACCGGTTAACATGATCAAATTCATTAGAGACTAGTTGATTGTCTTCGTATGTCATCCAGTAGCTATTTAATTCTTGTAATGCCGTTTTTGCTTTATAAAATAACCAGCACCAGCTTGCGATTGATACGGGTAACAGCCACAACATCAGCGTTCCAAACATATTAAAGACATAAATAAAGCTCGTTAAATTTCGATGCGTATCCAACATAGTCAGAAATGCTAATAGTACCTTCAATATAACCACAGCACCAACCACTCTTGCCGATCGACGCCAAACGGAACCTATCCAAAAACGCTTTGCAGTTGTGACTTCGTTTAACTTATTGATCAATTGCTGAAATTCATTGTGCGTGTAGACACTTTTATCCATATTATTTAGTCCAAATTCTCTTTTCTTGAACATTAATAATAATCAATCCACGTGAAGAAACTGTGTCCACATCCTTGTCACAACAAAAAAGCCGGTAACATCTACCGACTTCACGTATTTTTAATATTAATCGCAGTACAAATGAACAGCTTGCTTAGCTGCATCTACCGTTGTTGCATCTGGATTCCCGTAGACGTGAATGGAATCAACCGGCACTTCTTCACCATCGACCACCTTGTAGCCAGTAAAGCCTACTGAATCGCTAGTTGCATCGAAATAGTAACCGCCGTGGCCCTTATCCGCCAAAACCCATATTTGACTATCTGAATAATCCTTAAGCATCCAGTCCAAACGCTCAATGGTGTAATCAACACCATATTCTTTTGCTTCCAAAACTAATGCACGTTCAGTTGGATTAGCAGGCAAAATATCAACAACATTCGGACTATCTGTTGCACTCACTTGGCTTGATTGTGTGGCATATGCAAACATCCCCATCGCTGCAACTGATGCCAATAATACTTGTTTAAACATAAAAATTCTCCTTTGTGTTCCCCTATGAAATATATTCCCACAAAGGTTTGAAAAAAATACGTCTATCACTTAGTAAGCGCATCACTCTCAGCCAACATCCTCAAGATTTCCTGCTCCGTTAAATCAGTATCATTAACGTTAATCGTTACCCAATGTTGCTTATTCATGTGGTAACCACGGTCCACACCACGTGTTTTAATCATTTCGTCCACATGATTAGGTGACAGCTTCAAAGACAAGTACAAAACACCCTCACGTTCAAAAATCATTGCCGTAATTTTGTCGCTGCCATTATGCTTCATGACTGTCCAAACAATCTTTTCATGTGATGTGGATTTATTGAATGGATAGGTTTCGTGAGTTGCAGAGTTTTCGTATACAAGATCAATCAATTTTTGTTTATCATACATGTCAGTCACTCTCCAAATGGGTTTTGTTTCACCTTATCAAAGCGTCGCCCATTTAGCTAACTTTATTTTTATCGTGACATCAGCAGCAAATCTTACTGACCGTTTACCTCAAAAACAATTTCATCGCCAACGTTTGCTTTAACACCCAAAATTAACGCATTATGAACTGAATCTGATTTCTGTGACGGTATATCGTTTATATGCACAATTTTCCCGTTTAGACGAACAACTTGTCCAACCTTCGTTCCCATCGGCAAATCCTCATCTAAGGCAACGAGTGTCATGTCCCTAACTGAAAATGCATCAATTACTTTCGCCATACTTTTCTCCCGATCTCTCATTTGCTTTGCGTAAAATGATTTGACAACCACTTAGCGATTAACTTCATCGTTTCCTCAGAATTATCACTTTGAACCATTTCCAAAATAAAATTCCGAGCAACTTCGTTATAATCCTCATCCATTGGTTGATACCCATTCTCCTGCAAGAAACGCAAAACCACAAGTCCCGCAGTACGCTTGCTGCCATCAACAAATACCGGCGTCTTAATAATCTGTTGCATCATATAAGCTGCTTTTAACCAAACCGTCGGATAAACTTCTTGCCCAAACACAACCTGCTTCGGCTGATCCAATATCACTTCAAACGCGCGTGGTGATTGGATGCCAGCATTGCCGCCAAACTTAAGCACTGCTTGTTCATTCAAAGAAAGCAATTCTTCACGGTTCAAATATTGCGTTTCCGTCATATGATTCGTCTCCATATTACCTATTCTATAAACGCATTATAACCGCGACCATTTCCTTTGTTGCAACATAAGTCAATCCAATACTCGCCTAACCTTCCAAAATAAAAACGCCCAACATCACTGTTAAGCGTTAGTAAAACATTAGACTTCTTGAGCCGTCGGACGAATAATCATATCCGTAATTGACACGTGCTTTGGTTGATCTACAACATACGCCACTGCATTGGCAATATCTTCTGGATCCAACACATTCATACGCATTTCTTCTTGTGAGACATGCTTAAACATTTCATCCATCGCTGCTTGCATTTCAGGATTATCCAAAGTGCTCATCAACTCAGTTCCCACCGAACCTGGTGAAACAATCGTTGAACGGATACCATGCAAGCGCTCCTCTTGGCGAAGACCTTCCATGATAGCACGAACAGCATACTTTGTTCCGTTGTAGACAGCTGATTCAGGATAAACAACGTGACCAGCAACAGAGTCGGTTGTGATAATCAACCCATCATTTTGTTCTTGCATAATTGGCAATGCAGCTGCAATACCATGCAAAACACCCATAATGTTAATGTTGATTTCCTTTTCCCAGTTTTCAAACTTGGCGTCTGCCAACTTTTCACGTGGCATGATACCAGCATTGTTGTACAAAACATCCAAACGGCCAAACTTTTCTACGGCTAGGTCAATCAAAGCCTTCACTTGATCCTTATCCGTCACATCAGTTGCTTGATAAATAACGTTATCGCCACCAATTTCAGATGCCATTTCCGCCAAACGTTCCTCGCGTCGCGCCCCCAAAACCAACTTGGCTCCCTTTGAAGCAAGTAGCTTAGCGGTTGCAGCACCGATACCTGATGACGCACCTGCAATAACAACAACTTTATTTTCAATCGTCATTTTGTCACTCCTTTTAATCATATTTCACAATAAACAGTCTAAAAGATAATCCTTACATAAGGTAAACATCATCCGTACCGCAATAATAACATGTGCGGCCAGACCATTACCAATGCCTTTGTTTTATGGTGAACTATAACAAAAAGTTATTATATGACTTTAGTCAGCCACCACCAACATTGACTTAATACTCTTACGATTTTGCATATCCTGGTAGGCCTGGTTAACATCATCTAACGCGTACGTATTTGTAAAGACACGTCCTGGATTGATATTGCCGTCCAACACCTCTTTTAGTAGAAATTGCTTATCATATGTCGTAACAGATGCCGAACCACCAGCGAATGCAATATTTTGGAAGAATGTATCCCCTAGTTGGTACTTGTGGTAGTGTGGTACACCAACTGCAGCAATACGACCACCATTATGGAGAACACCAAAGGCTTGTTCGACAGCCGCTTCAGTTCCAACACATTCAAGAACAGCATCTGCACCACCACCAAGCACTTCGCGGACCTTAGCAATTCCTTCTTCACCACGCTCAGCCACAACCGCCGTTGCACCTGATTGTAATGCCATTTGTTGACGATCTTCATGTCGACTCATCATTACAATTTGTGAAGCTCCACGCATCTTAGCAGCGATAACCGCACATTGCCCAACTGCACCATCGCCAATAACAACCACTTTGTCACCTGGCTTAACATCAGCAGACCGCGCAGCATGATAACCGGTTGGCATCACATCAGCTAAAGTCAGCAACGACTTAATCATCCCTTCAGAATAATCCGATGGTTGCCCTGGAACCTTGACTAGCGCCCAATTAGCATAGTGGAAGCGAATGTACTCAGATTGGAAGCCGTTTGACCAATTTGTTGGCGCCGCGTGACGATCACACGTGCCATCAAAACCAGCACGACAAGCATCACATTCACCACACCCGTGTGTGAAAGGCACAATCACAAAATCGCCCGGTTGCACTGTTGTAATCTCAGATCCAACTTCCTCTACAATTCCAATCGCTTCGTGGCCATCATTCACTGAATGCTCTGCCTTTTCATCCCCATTAGCGTACGCCCAAAGGTCAGACCCACAAACACATGCACGAACCACCTTGATAATGACATCATCATTGTTCTCAATCACTGGCTTATCAACTGTCTGCACCGACATTTGTCCAGCTTTTTCAAAAATTGCAGTTTTCATAAAATCACCCCTCTAGATTATTACTACTTCAAAAACATACCATTCAGTAATGTATTATTGATGATTTACTTTTCACTATGAAATGAAATTTAGACTATCACCCCAAAATAAAAAGGCTTTATCAGCCCTTTATCTTTTATCTCCATAAATCAACAATTGAAAGTACAAGCAACAACGAGATTGCCACATTGAACACCCTATAATGCTTTTTATACACACCATTAATCGCTTGTCCCAAAATCGTCCACGTAAATGTTCCAAGACTTCCAATCAAGACCATTAACACCAGTCGAACTGAAATGTGTCCCCAAATCCCGGCCAATGTGAACGCACCCAAACCTGTAATGAAATACAAATACACTTTAACGTTTGTCATTTGAATCAAAAAGCCAGTCATAAAGCCACCTGCTTCTTCATCTTCACTACCGGGCACGCTAATAAGTACGTGATACGTCAGATATGCCAAATACAAACTTCCAACGACCTTCATCACTAATACGAACGTTTCATTAGACTGTATCCAGCTCGCAAAAATGGATGCAAGCGCCCCAATAACAACCAAGCCACCTAGCATACCCAAGTTTAAGGGCACACTCTTTTTAATGCCATGATTCTGACCTGAAACCATC
>USIU01000100.1 GCA_900554745.1 uncultured Leuconostoc sp. | reverse complement strand
AACAATAGGCCAAAAAGGCTTGCCAACACCGTCACAGCAACAACCAACAATTGTGGCAATAAGACTTGGCCAGTTTGCTTAATGGGTTGCAAGTCTGTTGTCTGGAAGCGCATCATCTGCGTTAATGGTGACGCATCGTGCTGATTTGACTGTTCCCCTAACATACTGTTAAGTTGACTAGCAACGTCTGCTTGTCCTTGCTGTAACGTATTAGCGCCAGCTTGAATCGTACCAGATTTATCACTCAAAGCCTTGGCTTGTGATAGGTTAGCACTGATTGTGCCAATACCACCAACGATGGTTGTCTGCATCGTATACGACAAATTATTAATCGCCACAGCCATAGCTTGAATTTTTGCCGTATCGCCAGCATTAACGGCATCGTTGAGTTGAGCCGAATAATTTGCCAACTTCGCGACCGCATCATTCGCATTGTCCTTAAGATCACTGGCCGATTGCGCATCAATACGATCCCCCACGACTTGCAAATTCACTTGTAGATCATCTGCTTGTTGCGATAACTGTTGGCTTTGTTGCGCCACTTTTTTCAACGCCGTGTTATTTGCTGGTCCAACCAGCAACACGTTATTTTGACAGGATAAGGCTGCAGTCAATGCTTGTGTGAGGTACTGGGCAGCAAATGGATTTTGTCCGCTCGCTAACCATTGCGAGATTGGCACAACTTGACCGGTTTGTTGAAAGTCAGCCAGTTGTTGCGTTAACGTGGCTGGCATCATCACAACACTGTTCACCTTACCAGCACGCAACGCTGCTTTAGCTTGGGTCACACTCCGGTAATCGACCGCAGTCAACGTCGAATCTTGGTGTAATAATTTGCTAAAATCAGCCCCAATATTACGTTGTTGCGCTTGATATTGCCCCCCACGATCTTGGTTGACAACCGCAACACGTAGTTTGGCGGCTTGTTGGTTCTGGTGTCCTAACACACCCAGCATGCCGATTACCAAGATAACCGGTGTGATGGTGGCGACTAGCCACTTCACAAGCTGTCGCTTATTTTTAAATAGGGATTGCCAACTAAACATAAAAAAACCTCTTTTATCTATTAGTACTAGCATAACGATAAAAAGGCTTTTTGGGGTTATCTTTATAAAGTTTTATGACTTTTACAACATTTTTGCATGGTTGCTCATGCTGAGACGAGCATGCCATACGCCATTATTCGCTGGCTGTCTCCAGCAAACCATAACGGCCATCCTTACGCTTGTAAATGACAGAATCTGTGTTAGTTTCTGCATCCTTGAAGATAAAGAAATTGTGTGCTAACAAATCCATTTGTAGCGCAGCTTCTTCAGGTGACATTGGCTTAAGATCGACATGCTTTGTACGAACAACTTGGATGGCATCATCATCCACTTCTGTTTCAGGAATTTCGCCCTCAGCGTCAATGCCCTTGAAGCCAGTAGCACGTGACTTACGATTAATCTTAGTCTTATACTTGCGCACTTGACGTTCAAGCTTATCAGAAACCGCATCAATCGCTGCGTACATGTCCGGATCTGTCGCTTCTGCACGTAGGACAACATACGGTAGCACAATGGTAACTTCGGCCTTATCCGTCTTATCAGAATGGTAAGTTCTCAAATTGACGTTAGCCGTCGCTTTTTCGCCGATGTAACGGTTCAACTTTGTCAGACGCTTCTCCACATACTCACGAAGGGCATCTGTTACCTCGATATTCTCGCCTCGTACATTAAAATCTAACATAATCAATTCCTCCATCTAAGTTACTACATTTATTATACCATAGCTGTAAGCGTTTTCTGTAAAAATGTTCATTTTCTCATCATTAACGCGCTAATGACAAACTTTTGACCTCTTTAACATCCAATTGGTATAACAATGTCGCTGCATGATACAACGTACTACCAGTGGTATAGACATCATCCACCAGTAGCACACGCTGATTGGCCAAATCTTTGGCCACCGCAATGGCAAATGGTTGTGCCCGCTTTAGTCGTGCCGCACGATTACGCTGTGACTGATGTAGTTTTTGCTGCTGCGTCACTTGCAGCAATGCTTGATAAGGGATCCCTTCAAATAATCCTAACGTTTGATTAAATCCCCGGCGCAATAATGTCTCGTCGCTGACTGGCACGGGTACAACCACATCCATAGCCATAGTATGCACTTTTTGAATTAACTCATGATTAAATACTGTTCTCAGCAGATAATCGCCATTAAATTTATACGCCTTCATATACTGTCGCATCGCCGCGTTGTATTGATATAACGCACTATGCGCTAGCAATTGCTGGCCTTGTTGTTGCCACCGACGGCAATCGTGACACAAGGTATCATCTACTTGTTGACGGCCACAACCAGCACACGCCGTTGTAATCCGTTGAAACTGTTGCCGACACGGCGCACAAATCATCGCGTTGTCCAGTGTCATCACGCCAAGTGCTTGCAACAAATTCAGTTCCTCATGTATTGGTTGTTGGCATAGCAAACACATCATGTCACACCGCCTAACTTTTGGCCGCGGCGATTCATTTGCTTGATTTGATGCCGCGCAGCCAAAACGTGGTAATTAACGTGGGTCACATAGGCAATGACTAAACCACTCGGATAATCAGGATGACGTCCAACACGCCCTGCCATTTGGACCAAAGCATTTTCACTAAATACGGGCGTTTCAGCCCCCAAAATCAGCACATCTAATGCCGGAAACGTCACCCCTCGCTCCAAAATCGTCGTCGTCACCAAAAATTGCACAGCACCGTCCCGCATCCGCTGGACTTTTTCTTGGCGCTGCACATCGTCTGCGGACACATAATCCCCCAAAAACTGCGGAAAGCGTTGACACAAAGCTTCATAAATAGGTTTGAGATCAGCAATATGTGGCACAAAAATCAACAAACGTCGTTTGGCTAGCAAGCACTGTTTAACCTGCTGATAAAATTGTATTGGCAGCTTGTGTCGCCAATTATTCACTAGTCGCAGTCGAATGGCGGGTAATAAATGTTGATGAAAGCGTAATGGTAAATAGGAAACGGCTAGTTGTTGCCGCTGCACACGCTGCCGTAAAGCTTTTGTTGGCGTAGCTGTCAAATAAATCACTGTACTCTGTGGTTTTTTGGCCTTGTTCACGGCAAAATTAAGCATGGCATCCCCGGAAAAAGGAAAGCTATCAACTTCATCAATCATTAAAACATCAAACGCTGCTGAAAAACGCAACATCTGATGTGTTGTTGCTAAAACTAACTGTGTATAGGTGTAAGGCTGCGGTTGTTCCCCATACAAAACGGCCATTGGTGTTTGTTGAAAGGCTGCTTGTAGGCGTGGCGCCAGCTCTAAAATCACATCAATGCGCGGTGACACAATGGCAACGCGTTGTTTGGCTTGTAATGCTTGGTAGATGACAGGAAAGAGCATTTCTGTTTTCCCCGCACCCGTCACTGCCCAAACTAAGTGCTCGCGTTGCTGACGCCAGCTTGCCAACAACGCCTGACTGACCGCTTGTTGTTGTGTGGTCAGTTGTCCTGACCAAGTTAAAGTTGTCGCTCCGCTAAAGTGATTCGGCTCTGGCAGCGATACCAATACATCCAACGTACTCACCCGGCCTAAGGCGATACACGCCCGACAATAAAACTGCTGGTTAGGCAATGCCACTCGTTGATTTTGCCCACAGCGCTGACAGATATTGTGGTTAAATGCTGGGACAACATGACAATTAGTTGGGATAGGATCAATCTTTGCTTGCACAATTTGTCGACCATAATAGTTTTCCATACGCTATAATACGATATATGGACAAGTACATCACAATCGCCCCAGATCAATTTGTCTGGGAACAAGACATTAAAAAATCACGTTTTATTTTAAATATTGCGCGCATTACGTCAGAAGACGACGCTCGCGCGTTTATCGAGAAAATCAACAAGCAGCATTATAAGGCTACTCACAATGTGTTTGCCTACTTATTGGGCGACAACGATCAAATCCAACGCTATTCCGATAACGGTGAACCGAGCGGCACCGCAGGCGTGCCAATGCTGGAAGTGCTACAAAAAAATGGTATCCATGATGTCGTGGCTGTCGTCACCCGCTATTTTGGCGGTATTAAGTTAGGCGCTGGTGGGCTCATTCGGGCGTATGCCGGCACGACCGCCGAAGGCGTTAAAGCCGCTGGCCTGGTGGAACGGCTGACGCGAACTAAAGTCACCCTCACCGTCGATTATAAGCAAGCCGATATTTTACAGCACTGGCTCACCGCACATGATTATCAAATTATGACCACCACCTACGACACAGCAGTCCATTTGGTCGTGCCAGTTGCCGAAGTGGCACTGCCCGAATTTCAAGCGACATTGACGGATTTTCTGGCCGGAAATATTACATTTCAAATTGGTGAAAAAACTTTCTTTGAAATTTCGACAAAATAGGCTATAATTGAATAGTTATGATCCGCTAGTGTAATGGATCGCACGCAAGATTCCGGTTCTTGAAATCCGGGTTCGACTCCCGGGTGGATCATCATAACGCTTGATATATAGGCGTTAGCAGACGATTGTAGCACTTTCGTAGCACTGCAACGGTTTGAAGCACGACTTAAACGGTCGTGTTTTTTATTTGTAAACAAAAAACCCAACCAGGGAGCGGTCAGTTTTTTATCGTTAATAAAAAACGACCTACATCAGATATAGGTCGTTTATATTTATCCAAAAACCCAGTGCTTAATCAGAAATGCGGAGAATTTATAGAACATATCTTCAAACATGTTCCAAAGAAAGGGATAATACGTTTTCTTATTGTAGAGAAAACTATGATTAAGCACTGGGTCAGCGTAGATACGCTATAAGTAAATTTATCATACTATTGTATTTTTTTCAAAATATATTTATTTTCAACAAAAAAAGACCCAACCAGATTATCCAGTTAGGCGGGTTTTAAATTACTTATCAATTTCTTTCTTGCTGTCTTCTTTGTAGTCGTCCAGAGTATCTTTGACGGCTTCCTTTACATCAGAGAATGTTTCCTTTACT
>USIU01000099.1 GCA_900554745.1 uncultured Leuconostoc sp. | reverse complement strand
TGGATGCGGATCAGGTTGAGCAGGTCAATGCGTTACTAGCAGCAGCTGGTTTTGAGGAGCAATTAGTCGTGTCACCATCAAAGTTGGTGATTGGTCGGGTCGAAAAGATGACGGCGCATCCTGATTCTGATCATTTGCATGTGACCACGACCGCTGTTGGTGATGGTAAAACGTTACAAATTGTCTCAGGGTCACCAAATATGCGTGAGGGCATCAAAGTCGTCGTCGCACAACCAGGCACGATGATGCCATCAGGCGCCTTGATTTGGGACGGCGCTTTGCGTGGGGTGCAATCAAGTGGCATGATCGTGTCAGGCCGTGAATTGCAATTGCCAGGCGCACCCGATAAGCCAGGGGCACTGGTATTGCCAGAAGACTTTGGTGAAGTGGGAACAGTGTTTGATTTTGCGCAGGCACAGAACTTGTATACGGATCACTTAGTGGATACAAATTATTAAGATGGCAACACAAGAAAAAATTCAAAATGCGCGGCGGACGTATCGGACGCTCAATGATGAAAACGCGCAGTATAAAAAATTAATATTTGAGTTACGGAAAGGTGAATTGCAATATTTTACCTTCGTGGCGGTTGAGGAGCAATAATGGCGAATACATATTATTTTATCGGTATTAAAGGTACAGGTATGGGGCCATTGGCACAAATTTTGCATGATCAAGGCCATGTCGTGTTGGGATCAGATATTGACACCTATACTTATACGCAAGCACCATTGGAAGCAGCGGGCATTGAAATTTTGCCGTTTGCTGCGGCCAATGTCGATGCCTATCAAGCGGCCATTTTTATTCGTGGCAATGCCTTTACCGACGAGCATGTCGAAGTTGCCCGAGCCCTTGAACTTGGCGTTAAGATGATGACTTATCCGGATGCGGTGCAAGACCAAATTGCGCAAACAACGTCGATTGCCGTAGCTGGTGCGCACGGGAAAACGTCAACTACTGGGCTGCTGGCTCACGTTTTGAAAAACATTGCCCCAACCTCATATTTGATTGGGGATGGCACCGGGCGTGGCGTACCAAATTCGCAATTTTTCGTGGTGGAAGCGGATGAATATCGCCGCCATTTTAAAGATTATGCGCCTGATTACGCTATTTTGACCAATATTGATTTTGACCATCCTGATTATTATCAAGACATTGACGATGTGACGGCAGCCTTTGCCGACTTTGCCGGCAACGTGAAAAAAGCGATTTTTGCTTGGGGTGATGATCCGCATTTGCGGGGATTGCAACCCACTGCTGACGTTTATTATTACGGGACGAATCCTGATCGTGATGATTTTGTTGCGACAAATATTCGCAAGTCAACGCAAGGCTCACATTTTGACGTGCAATTCCGTGGCGAAGCCTTAGGGGAGTTTGCCGTGCCGTTGTTTGGCCAACATAGTATTTTAAATGCTTTGGCAGTCATTGCGGTGGCCTACATGGAAAAAGTTGATTTGGACTTGATTCGGGAATTCTTGATGACTTATCAAGGGGTCAAGCGCCGCTTTAGCGAAAAGCAAATCGCCGATATTACAGTGATTGATGATTATGCGCATCATCCGACAGAAATTGATGCGACTTTGGATGCTGCCCGCCAGAAGTATCCTAACAAGCAAATTATTGCGATTTTCCAACCGCATACTTATTCTCGCGTGATCGCCTATAAAGATGAATTTGCCAAAAGCTTGGAAGCGGCCGATAAAGTCTTTTTGGCGGACATCTTTGGTTCGGCTCGTGAAAAAGCAGGTGCGGTTACGTCAGCAGAAATTGGTGCCGAAATTAGCAAGTTTGGTGGCATTATTGCCGAAGATAACATGAGCTTATTGATGCCATTTGAAAATGCGGTAATGGTCTTCATGGGTGCTGGCGATATTGAAAAGTATGAATTTGCCTATGAAAAGTTGCTTGGGCAGTTGCGGACAGATTTACAATAAGCTGGCGCAATTCAGCGTTGCATGATATTATTTTGCTGGCTAATTTGCTATAATAAGAGTAACCAGACTTTTTGAGGTATAAAAGAGGTCATATCTGGTCTGGCAAACTAATGAAAATACGGGGAGACTCAAATGGATAATTTTGACATGAATGCCCGTCGTGACGTGACTGGCATGGACGCGGGGATGCGTGCATTCTTTAAACAAACTTATAGCTTTATGGGCATTGCGGTCTTAGTGACAGCGTTCACTGGCTTCATTGTGCAAAAGTTTTTCTTAGCACAAGTTTATGCTTTAATTGCAGGTAATTTGATCGGGACATTGGCCTTGTTTGGGATTCAAATCTTGATTATGACGATGATTGGTCGGGCAACCTTTAAAAACCCAGCACGTGCGTTTGGGCTGTTAATGGCCTTTGCCGTGATTGAAGGGTTGACATTGGGCTTGTTACTGGCAGTTTATACCGGTGCTTCCGTGATGATGGCCTTCGCCTCAGCGGCTTCAGTCTTTGGTGGCATGGCACTTTATGGTGTCTTTACCCATCGTGATTTGACTGGTATGGGATCTATTTTGTTTGGTATGTTGATTGGCTTGATCGTCGCATCTGTGATTAACCTATTTTTCTATAATGGGATTGTCTCATTGTTGATTGCTGGTGTCACAGTGGTGATCTTTGCTTTGTACACCGCTTATGATAACCAAAACTTGAAGGTGATGTACAGTCAATATGCTGGTCAAGTTGATACAACTGGTTTGGCCGTTAACGGTGCGCTTCGTTTGTACCTTGATTTCATTAACTTGTTCTTTGCCTTTATTCAAATTTTTGGTATTGGTAACTCAAGAGATTAATAGTTGTTGTCAAAAGACAAGACAAAAGCAGCCGAAAGGCTGTTTTTTTGTTACACTAGAACTACGTAAAGGAAGATAAAATGACAAAGACACTACTTTTAATTGATGGCAATTCGCTTGCGTTTCGTGCGTTTTATGCCATGTATAATCAATTGGATCGGATGATTGCGCATAATGGGTTACATACCAATGCTTTAGTCGCATTTAATAATTTTCTCGACCAAATTGTTGATCCGATGCAACCTGACTTAGCAGTTGTGGCCTGGGATGCGGCCTCAGGAAAACAAACTTTCCGTGGTGATTTATTTGCCGGCTATAAGGACGGTCGTTCCAAGGCACCGGAAGAATTTAAAGAACAATTTCCTTATCTGCGTGACATGGTGGCTTTACATGGGCTACGAAATTATGAGCATCCGGGCTTAGAAGCCGATGATATTATTGGGACATTTTCACGGTTGGGCGAAGCCGCTGGATATCAAGTGACCATTGTGACGGGAGATCAAGATTTAATCCAACTCGCAACCGATAATATCACGGTCAACGTGACCAAAAAAGGTGTGACTGAGATTGAACGTTATACACCGGCTTATATCCAAGAAAAATACGGTTTGACGCCACTTCAAATTATTGAGAAAAAAGCCCTGACAGGCGACACGTCAGACAACTATCCAGGCGTGACCAAAGTTGGCGAAAAGACGGCTTTGAAGTTGTTGGCGCAGTATCATGATCTAGATAATCTTTATGCGCAAATTGATGAGATGAAGCCGTCAAAAATGAAAGAAAACCTGATCAATGATCGTCAAGCTGCCTATACAGCACGTCAATTAGCAACAATTCGCACCGACGCTGATCTGGAATTACCGTTGACGGAAATTGAATATCGGGGCATTGACTATGATGGGCTTGTGCCTTTTTATGAAGGTATCGATTTTAAACAGCAATTGGCTAAAATCAAAGCCTTGAAAAAGTCAGGACAATTGACGAGTCAAGCAGTTGCGCCAGATCCTGTCGTGAATGTTGTCCCCTTAAATGCCGATAACTTACGCGCAGTCGCGATGATGGGGGACAAAGTGGCCTTGCATATCGAAATGGCTGGCCAAAACTATCATGAAGATGAGATGATTGGCTTTGTGATTGGTAATCCAACAGCAGGATACTATGGCAGTCGCGACTTGTCCCTCCTCCAAACACCTGAACTACGGGCAGTGGTTGAAAATCCGACAATCATCAAAAATGTTTTTAACGTCAAGGCGCAATTGGTGTTATTTAAGCGATTGGGCTTAGCGTTACAGGGTGCTGATTTTGACTTTTTGTTGGCGGCTTATTTGCTGGATACTACAGCAAATGATAATGAACTCTCGACATTAGCGCAACGATTTGATGTTTATGTCCAACCAGATGACGAATTTTATGGCAAAGGTGCGAAGTTTGCCGTGCCAGCAGATACAGCTCAGGTTTTGGGTCACCTGGGCCAAAAAGCTGATGCCTTGATGCAGTTAGAAGCACCGACTTTGGCGGCTTTAACTGATCACGAACAAATGCATTTGTATACGGATATTGAGTTGCCTTTGGCCCGCGTGTTAGCCGATATGGAATACCGTGGGATTACGATTAATCAAGCACGATTAACCGAAATTGGCACGGATTTAACAGGGCGCATTCAAGCGATTGAGGATGCTATTTATCTCGAAGCTGGGGAGAAGTTCAACATTAATTCACCAAAACAACTTGGCGTGTTATTGTTTGAAAAGATGGGCTTACCGGTCATCAAGAAGACAAAAACCGGTTATTCAACAGCGGTTGACGTCTTGGAAAAGTTAGCGCATCAAGCGCCCATTGTTGATCATATTTTACAATACCGTCAATTGGCGAAACTAAAGTCAACTTATGTGGATGGTTTGCTTGCGGTGGTGAATCCAAAAGATAGTAAGATTCATACGCGTTTCTTGCAAACCTTAACCCAAACAGGACGGTTATCATCGGTTGATCCTAATTTGCAAAATATTCCGATGCGCTCGGACGAAGGGCGTCAAATTCGGACGGCCTTTGTCCCAAGTCACCCCGATTGGCAGATTTTTGGTGCCGATTATTCCCAAATTGAATTACGCGTTTTAGCGCATATGACGGGTGATCAAAATATGCAGCAGGCGTTCTTAAACGGGGAAGATATTCATGCCGAAACGGCTCGTGCGGTCTTTGGCTTAGAGAGTCAAGCACCGGTTGATGCCCTGCAAC
>USIU01000098.1 GCA_900554745.1 uncultured Leuconostoc sp. | reverse complement strand
CGCGTTAGCCAAAGCGCCCATCAAATAGGTTTTGCCCACCCCAAAATCGCCATACAAGTACAAACCTTGGACATAGTCGTCTTGAGGCGCCAATAATTTAGGTAAGATATCCACAATCGCTGTAATCACTTCCGCACGGCCAGGATCTGTCGCAATGGTCTGTAAGTCAGCGTGGCGAATCGCTTTGGGCATTTTATAAGCCGTTAACCGTTCTGCCTGCATCCGCTGTTGCGCTGTTTTTTCATCGGCTACATAACGCACATGTGGATAACCCTTTTCAATCTCTAATTGTGGATAATAGCCTGGATAGAGCGCTTTTTCCCCACGTGCAATGCGCTGTTTTTGTTGCACAAATTCATACAAATCCATCATTTTAAGTTGGAAGGCATCGGCGCGCAACACTGCTTGATGATCCGTCCAAAATTGACGCACATCTGCATCATCAGCTATCTGTTGGACAATATCAGCCAACTTGGTGTCTTCGATTTTAGGATACTTTTGTTGAAACTGTTTGAGTACTTCAGATAAATTTTGCATATTAGTTCTTCGTCTTTATATTCTTTAATTTAGCCAAGGCGGCTGCCACCTCATCGGAACTAGCAGATGGTTTGGCTGTCGTGTTGGCGGCTGAAGTGGCAGTAGCTGGTGTTGGCTTCACAAATTTTGGCGTCGTCTTTTGCGGCTTTTGTTGGCGACTAAAGCGCTTTTCTTGTCGAGCTTGGTTGGCTTGCTGATGTTGTTGGATTTGAATCAGTGCTTTCTCCGGTGAATCAACTTGATTTTGTGTCCAAGAATCCGCGATTGTCGTGACTAAGGCTGGCTTGAGGTTATCATTTTGCAACCCAATCAACACATAATGCACTAAAATGTTAACCACGGCGACGGGTAAGACACTCCGCGCAATCAAATAATCAACGACATCACGTTCATTTCTCAAGACAAGGCCATTTTTAAGCGTTGTTTTGACATAAGCGAGAAACTCTTGTGCTGGTGTATCGCGTGCAATCGCAATTAAAGCGCGTGCTTCAGCATTTTTAATTTCCGGTACTGCTGTCGCTGGTGCCACCAACTTTTCAGCTGGCTGCGACCGTTGCGCTGTTTGTTGTCGGAGTAAACGCTGCACTTCTTGGGTGTTAATGTCATGCGTGTCGAGTGTGACACTCTGATTGACAATCCCAGCTAACGTCACCTCATCCACACCATAGGTCAAATGCATCGCCACCAGGAAATTGCGTTGCTGTTGCAACTGAGTATCCGCCACCCCACGGACCATATCCGCAAACGTCTCAAACTGAAAGGTCACTGGCTCAGCGCGCACGACTGGTTCATGATAAGCTAGTGGTGTGGTTGGAACACTGACATCGTTTTGGTTTTGAAAGACTTGTAAGAAACGCGCGGAAATATCTTCCCCGGCCAACGTTGTTTGCCCTTGCACATCGTAGCGCTTTTGTAACGTGAGATAACGGTCTTCACCAACAAATTTATACAATAAACCGGCCAACAGCTGTTCTTTAAAGAATTTGTCCGCCGTCAACGGCGTTAGTAGTCGGTAACCATAAACCTCACCCAACGCATCCCGCTTGTATAACGTTTTGATAAGCCCAGCTGCTTCCAGCCGTCGTCTAAACTTGACAAAGTTGGGTAAGCTAATGTTCAAACTATCAATGATAAAATTATGGTCTTGTCGCGTCATTTGGGTTTGCGCAAAGGGCAATTCATTGACCAATAAATGATACAAGGCGTAACTTGTCGCACCAATGAAGGGCAAATACAAGTTAAACACCCGCGACAAATCATCAGCAGTAATCAAATGATCACTCTGAACGAAAACACCTGCTGATGCATGAAATTCAATTGTCTCATTAGTTTGCGTCATATTTTGGAGCAAGTTCCTTTAATTCAGTGATGAGTGCTTGGACTTGGGCAGTTAGTTGCGCTTGATCCCCGTTATTATCAATCACGTAGTCTGCCTGCGCAACTTTCTCAGCCAGTGGCATTTGTGAGCGCATGCGTGCCTGCGCTTGTTGGACATCAAGTTGATCACGTGCTTGCAACCGCGCGAGCTGCACGGCTTCATCTGCGGTAACAACCACAATTTTATCGACACGATTTTGTTGATGATAACCGCGTTCAAATAACAATGGTACATCTAAAATTAAAATTGGCGTGTGCTGCTGTCGCCAAAAGTTGATTTTATCTGACATAGCAGAGCTGATGGCCGGTTGGATAATGTGATTCAAACGGGCCAGTTCCGCTGGATTGTTGAAAACACGTTCACCCAATAACGGCCGATTGAGGACCCCATTATCAATAATGCCAGGCCCAAACGCGAGTTTTAGCGCTTCCAGCGTATGCGTCCCAGGCTCAACCACTTCACGGGCAACGATATCGGCATCAACGACAGGCAAGCCTGCCGCACGCAGCTGCGCACTAACTGTTGATTTACCCGTCGCAATACCTCCTGTGAGTCCGATAATCAACATTATTGTTCCCCACGCTTAGCCAACGCCATGGTAAACAAATGCCGCGAATATGCGACCCGCGTTGCATTCAAATAAGGTACAACGTAGATATAAGCCAAGCCAGCTGTTGCGATCCCAAGCAAATGCCAGCCGATGAAACTGAGTTCTAGTAAGAAAAGTTCCCACTTACGACCGTTCATCACGCGACGACTAATGGTGATATAGTCCGTCAACTGGCGTTGACGTGTGCCGTTTTCAAGATCAATCTTATAAGCAAAATACGTTTGTGAATAAGAGAATAACTTAATGAGACCTGGAATGACAAAGAGTAATGTCCATAAAAAGAGTAAAACACTTTGCACAATCGTCAACAAAAATGTGTGGAAGACATTCCCACGTTGGAAAATTTGAAAGGTTTCTTTTAGGGTTGGGCGACCCAATGGCTTTTCAAACCAGTCAATCAATGTCCAACTGGCTGTCCAAACAAACATCATTTGAATCGCACTACTTAAAATATTTTCAATCACATCATTAATTTGTGAGACTGTCGACGTATCGTCTGTCACCTGTGGTGCTGGGGCCGTTGCGAACCCCCAAAAAGAATAGGCCGCTAAACTGAAGAGATAAATCGTGACGATGCTTAAAATGATCGGGATAATATTGATTTTGATGGCCGTCCCGTAGCGACCACGATAGAGCGCTCGCGCTTCACGCTTCACGCCGCGAATACTAATTGGTTCTGTTGAATTCATGATATCTCCTACTTCGTTGGTACTTGTTTAACTTGACAAACTGGGCAAAAAGTCGTGCCCCGTTGGCCGACTTTAATCTTCACTAACGGGGTGCCGCAACGTAGACAGGGTTGATCGACACGACCATAAGCCTGCAATTCATTTTGAAATTGACCGACTTCCCCAAAAACATTGCTAAAACTATGCACAGTTGTGCCATGATGTGCGATGGCGCGGGCCATCTCTGAAATGATATTTTGCCGTAACGTTGCTAATTGCATTTCCGACAACAGATTAGCGGGTGTTTCTGGATGAATTTTGCTCTGCCATAACACCTCATCGGCATAGATATTGCCAATCCCGGCAATTTGCGTTTGATCCAGTAAGAAAGATTTGACCGGCTTTTTAGAACGGGCAAATTTGGCCACCATATCCGCTAGCGTTAAATCTGCTGCGGTTGGTTCTGGTCCCAGCTTACCCAAGGCTGGCACCGCCACGGTTTCATGCTGGGTTGTTGCCAATACCATGCGCCCAAACCGGCGTGTATCATTGTAGAACAAGACGCGGTCATCATCCAGCTCAAAAATAATTTCAGTATGCTTATGCGGTGTTGCAGCAATCGGTTCCACGGAATATTGCCCTTCCATCCGTAAATGCGAAACAATCGTATGCCCATTAGAGAGCCGCAAGAGCAGATACTTCCCGCGACGATCAATTGCCGTAAAGTGCGCATTGCGTACACCCGTTATAAAGGCTTGTGAATCGCCGGTAATGACTTTTGGATAAGGTAACTTCACTTGCTTAATTTGACTGCCAATAATTAATTTTTCTAAGCCCCGACGGACTGTTTCAACTTCTGGTAACTCTGGCATACACACCTCTTTAACGCTGATTAAGCAGCAAATATCATACCATGGCTGACTTTAAACATAACTTTTTGTCATGCAAAGCAATCACCATGCGTAATACTAATTTTAACACATCCCGTAGGTGATAAATGACCGCCAATCAAAAAAGCTGAGTCATCAACCGATAACCCAGCTTTTTCACCTGTCATTTTATGCCAATTCGGCAATTGTAGCGCCATCACCACCTGCATTGGCGTTGGCAAAACGAAAGGCTTTAACACGACGGTCAGACCGCAAAAATTCGGTAACCCCCTTACGCAAGGCCCCTGTCCCTTTACCGTGGATAATTTCCACTGCACCTAAATTCGCCAATACCGCTTGATCGAGATAGCGATCCAACTCCGCCAATGCCGCTTCGTAGCGGACACCACGTAAGTCCAAACTTGAGCGCGCTGCAACACGCGCTGACCCACCAGCCGTTGTTGTTTTAACAATTTTCTGTTGGCGCTGCTTTTGCTTGGTTTTTTGCGCTTTCGCTGTAGCTTCTGTCTTCACAATGTCATCTTCATCTACTAGCATCTTCAAGATGCCCATTTCGACTTCCCATTGGCCATTGCTGTGCCGCTTAACCAGCGTGCCCTGTTGCCCATACGATTGGACAACAATCTCATCCCCCGCAGCCAACTGCTTAGCACGCTTAGCTTTTTGCAACACCTTATTTTTTTCTAAGCTATCATTTTGGCGTAATTTATCCAATGATGCTTTTTTAGCTTGCAAATCTTGCTCACTTAACTTGCCGGTCTGCTGACCCGCTTTTAACCGTTCTTTGCGAATTTCTGAAATAAGTTGTTCGGCTTGTTTTTTGGTTGCTGCCACAATATGATTGGCTTCATTTTTAGCATCCAACACTATACGCGCGCGGTCGCGCTCGAGTTGCGCCTCTTTAGCAGCTAAGGCTTCTGCTTGATCGGCCGTGACTTTGAGCTGTTGTGTCAGTTCGGCATCATGCTGCTTGACTGCTTCTCGCTGTGCGACTAAATCGGCAATCATGTAATTCAAGTCTTGATCTGATTCATCGGTTAGTGCTGTTGCGGCACCAATCACATC
>USIU01000097.1 GCA_900554745.1 uncultured Leuconostoc sp. | reverse complement strand
ACGCGCGATGGTGTTTGTTCGTGAAACCGCCGTCGTGTGGGTGATGTTTTGACCGTTATGGTACAAGGCCCCGGACGACACTGGGAGATTACCGGCAATCGTGTTGAACAGCGTTGATTTTCCAGCACCGTTAGTCCCAAGGACGGTAATAAAATCACCATCGTAAATATCGAAGTTGAGCTGATCAAGGATTCGGACGTTGTCACCCACGGTGACGACAATGTCTTGTAGCGAAAATACGGGTTTAGTCATGTGGGGTCACTCCTTTTTTAATCACGTGTTCAAGCCGTAGTGCCTGTCGTAACTGTGGTAGCATCATGGCAACTGCTAGTACAATGGCTGAAATTAAGTTCAAATCGTTGGTTGAGAAGCCAAGTTGCAAGACGGCAAGTAGGACGAGACGATAGATAATTGAACCGACAATCACGGCGACAAGCCGTTCATTCAGCGACAAATCGCCAAAGGCGACCTCACCGATGATAATTGAGGCCAACGCAATAACAATGACGCCAATCCCCATATTAATGTCGGCATAACCGTTATTTTGGGCGATAACAGCACCGCCAAAAGCGATTAACCCATTGGAAAGCATCAAGCCCATAATCGTCATACGATCCGTTTTAATCCCGATGGATTGTGCCATTGTGGCATTGTCACCCGTGGCGATAAAGGCTTGACCAAGTTCTGTTTGTAAAAAGAAGATGAGACCGAGGGTAATAACGGTAATAATCACAAAGCCAACAACAACGGCATCAAAATACTTAGGCAAGTGTTGGAGAAAAGCTGATGAGAAAATAGACTGTTGATTAAGTAAGGAAATATTGGCAGAGCCCATAATCCGTAAATTAATTGATAACGACGCAGTCATGACTAAGATACCGGCTAATAGGATGGGAATACGGCCTTTGGTGTACAGCAAGCCCGTGGTGAGCCCAGCTAACGTGCCGACGACAAAGGCGGCGAGGGTAGCGAGATAAGGGTTGATGCCATGCGCAATCATGGTGACTGCCGTGGCAGCCCCGAGCGGAAAGGAACCTTCAACCGTCATGTCGGGGAAGTTTAAAATGCGGAAGGTCAAAAAGAGGGCAACCCCTAGAACGGCCCACAGTAGTCCTTGGCCAATGCTTGATACGATCATACTCATTTGATTACTTCTCCTTTGGTTTCTGCTGCTTTAATCATGCTATCAGGTAATTGAATGCCTAATAGTTGGGCTTGCTTCAAGTTCACAACCATATCCCCTTGGGTAATGGTTTTAACGGGATAGTTGGCGGGGTTTTTACCTTTCAGCACTTTGGCAGCCATGATACCGGCTTGATACCCAATATCATACTGACTCACAGAAATTGTGGCTAACCCACCATCTTTGACCATTGTATCCACTGCGGGGATGACCGGAATTTTATTTTGATTCGTGATATTAATCAATGTCTTCATGGCACTCGCCACGCCATTATCTTGTGGCGCGTAGACGACATCAACTTGATTGGCCATGGTTTCGGCCACTTGTTGCATATCATTTGTCGTTGAAATGGTGTAGAGCTTCACCTCGTAGCCCGCGGCTTGGGCGAGTTTGGCCATGTTTTTGGCATTGTACTCACCACCGTGATCAGAGGTGGTATAAATAATCCCTAATTTTTTCGCATGTGGGACAGCTTGTTGAATCACACTGAGGTGTTGTGACAGCGGTGAGTCACCAGTTGTCCCAGTCACGTTATTGCCAGGATGTTGGGCTGTCTTGACCAAACCAGAACCAGCTGGGTCAGTAATCCCGGCCAAAATAACAGGAGTAGTGCCGTTAGCGGTTTTAGCGAGCGACAAAGCGGCGGGCGTTGCAATCCCAATCGTTAATGCCGCGTTTTCATTGGCAAACTTTTGCGACATTGTTTTCAAATTGGCTTGATTAGCTTGGGCATTTTGATAATCAATTTTGATTTTCTGGCCGCTGTAGCCTTGTGATTTTAAACCAGCCAGAATGCCGCGATGGATTTCATCCAGGGCCGGGTGGGTAACAAGTTGTAAAATCCCGATCGTCGGTACCGCGTTGGCTTTTTTTGCGCTACTGTTGGGGTGACTGGTTGTCACAAACGCCACGGCAAGAAAGGCGACGATGGCTGCGATTGTAGCTAATAAACGTTTGTTCATCTTCAATTCTCCGAATTTCTCTCTAAAATAAAATTGACCTTGGATGGCCACACAGGGCTTTCCAAGGTCAAAAGAAAAGTCTGTATGGCATATTCCCATACAGACTCGAATGTTACACAAAATGCGTCGGTATGGATAAAACAAATGTTTTAAACATCAGCTTTATCCGTTACCGAAAAGCTGACTTACCGACGCCACCAGGCATTATTAAGTTGTGCGACAACATTTTGCATGACTTTTTTCTCCGAGTTGTTTATGGCTTTAAGAATACTAAGAAGTTGATGAGTTGTCAATAGCGACTTTAACATTTTTGTAGATGATTGTTAATATTTGTGGTGTGATCACGATAATTTTTTCTGAAAATGGT
The DNA here is from genome assembly GCA_900554745.1 of uncultured Leuconostoc sp. Lineage (GTDB taxonomy): Bacteria > Bacillota > Bacilli > Lactobacillales > Lactobacillaceae > Leuconostoc. The sequence continues at coordinate 2,648 of USIU01000097.1, read as the reverse complement.
GAAAATCACCATGATTTGAAAATGTAAACGGTCGCTTTTTTGCTCATTGACGACAAAGTTGTTAGAATAGAGAGTATGCAAAAACAACAGCATTATTTAACAGAGATGGTAATTGTGAGTTTAGGTGGTGGGATTGGCGGCAGCTTACGCTATCTGTTGCACTTTGTCCCAGGTGTTGGGCCTTTACCGGTAATGACCATGATGATTAACTGGACGGGCACCTTTTTTTTGGCCTGCCTGGGTGCCTATCTGGTACAAAGGGTGAGTCGACTCGCGAGTTGGCAAACGTTTATCGGGACAGGCATCATTGGTGGCTATACCACGTTTAGTACGATGATCTTGCAGTACTTTCAATTGACAACAACGTCGCTGGTTTGGGCGGTGAGCTATTTGCTACTGACGGTTATTGGTGGCCTGGCTTTTCTGCGTCTTGGGACCTGGTGTGGGCGTTGGTTAGGTGGTAGCCAATGACAATCCTGATTGCGATCTTTATCGGTTCTTTTGTTGGGACGATGTTACGTTATTTATGCTTGACGTTTTGGCCTTGGCAAACCACGTATTTAACGGCTATATTTGCCGTTAACTTATTGGGGGCCTTTTTCATGGGCGTTATGTTTGCCACCAATACCTTACAAGTTTGGCATGGGGCAATCGCTACCGGTGTCCTGGGTGGTTTGACCACGTTTAGTACCATGATGACCCAAAGCGCTCAACGGCCACGGCGACAAAGTCTTTATTTAGTCGTACAGGTTGCGGCGGGGTTATTGAGCTTTGTCTTAGGTAGCCTACTGGCTGTCATTTTAAAATAAATCAATGAGATACCGGCCGTTGTCCCCTTATTAACGACTGGTTTGGGAGAAAACAATGTCTAAAATAGCAATTATCAGTGATTCAGCGTCAACGATACCGACCACTTTGCGGAATCGCTATCATATTTTTCAAGTGAATGACCCAATTATTTTTGGGGATGAAGTCTACAAGGAAACGGTTGATATTCAAGGACTTGGCGAACTCGTTAAAATGATGAAAGACAAGAAAATGATCGCGTCAACGTCACAACCAGCGCCAGGCGACTGGGAAGAAGCATTGAACGATGCCAAAGCAGCCGGTTATGATGCTGCTTTGATTATTCCGATTTCGTCTGGTTTATCCGGCGCCTTCCAAACAGCACAAGCCGTGGCAGCTGGTTATGAGGGGATGTCGGATGTGCGGGTCTGGGATTCTAAGTTTGCGGTTATGGGCTCTGGGATGCAGGCTGTAATGGCGGCAGATATGGCTGAGAAGGGCCGGTCAATGGATGACATTTGGGCAGCTTTGACGGCTCTACGCGAGACGTTTGATGTCCGTTTTGCAGTCAATGATATTTCTCATTTGCAACGGACGGGTCGCTTATCACGCGGAGCGGCGTTAGTCGGTGGCTTATTAAACATTAAGCCGATCTTATCAATGGATGTCCAAGGTGAAGGTAAAATTGGGGCTGTTGGGAAGGCGCGCAAGATGAGCGGGGCTTTAAAGGAAATCAAGTCAGCTTTAGACCAGTATTTAGCACAAGTGGATTACCCAGTGCGCGCCATTGTGGTTGATGGGAATGACCAAAAGTTGGGCGATAAGTGGCTCAAAGACTTACAAAATGATTATCCAATGGTGACCTTTGAACGGGGTGAAATTGGCGCCTATATTGGCGTTCATACGGGTGATGGGGCCATGGGTGTCTTGTGGGCCCGTGATTGGGAAACAATCATTTAATAACTGATAATGACAGTAGTTGAGGGTGGCCTTGGCTACTGTTTTATTTTTTGCGACACGTTGCGGGCCGTCTTGTCGCCCGCGGACATGCTATAATAAAACGATACAATTAATATATGGGGACGACTAAATGAAACAATCGAAAGCATACCAAATTACGTATGAGGTATTAAATGCGGTCACGCACGGTTTGGGATTTTTGCTAGCCGTTGGTGCCGGTATTGCGTTAATCTTTCATGTCTTGCGACGCCCGGTAACGGGGCTGGAAATCACAGCCATTGCAATTTATGTGACCACAGTAGGCTTCTTTTTGTTAGCTTCTACGCTTTTTCACTCGCTGGTCTTCACACGAGCTGCTAAAGTGTTTCAATTTTTTGACCATGCCGGGATTTACTTAGTGATTTTAGGCAGTTACACACCATATACGTGGCTCTTGATTAAAGGTTGGGTGGGGTGGTCGATTTGGGGTGCCATTTTGGCCATGACCATTGCGGGCTTTATCTATGATTTGTTTTTTGTGGGTCGTTGGCCATGGGTATCTGTGACGATTTATTTGGTTATGGGTTGGCTCATTATCTTAGCAATGCCGGTACTTTGGGGTGTTTTGTCACACACGGCCTTTTGGCTGTTGCTAGCGGGTGGTCTGACTTATTCAGCCGGCACAATTTTTTACTTGGTGCCAAAAATCCCAATGGGACATGTTTACTGGCATGTGTTTGTGTTGGGTGGCGCTGGCTTAATGTTTGCTAGTATCTATATCAGCTTATAAGAAAAGCCCTCATCTGCGGATGAGGGCTTTTTGGTGGCTTTAGGACAAAGAAAAACAGCGCACCAGATTTGATGCGCTGTCTCGGTAGTGGACAGTCAGGGGCTCGAACCCTGGACCCACGGATTAAGAGTCC
>USIU01000096.1 GCA_900554745.1 uncultured Leuconostoc sp. | reverse complement strand
AAAATTTTTAACCAGATTATCATAATGCTCGGATAGCTTAACCACTAACGCTGTTAAGCCCAATAACCCAATCACTAATCCCAAATACTGTAACAACGAGAAAACCGTGAAACGATCGTTAAAGGTCGTGTTTGCTGTCCAGAAATGACCTGACAACAGCACACAAAAAAGCATCAATAGTGCAATCAGCGTGATTATACCGATAATTGCACGCCTTGATTTGATCAACATGTTTTACATTTCCCCCTTCAAAATAAAAACCGTTGGATGAAAAAATATGCCCCTATCTATATACGACAATCAATGACATAATGCTTAATATATGCCAAAAAGACGCATAGTTCACATCGTCATCATGTGCTCACAACTGATCAATTGCTAATATATCATTTGTAATCACGAACATTTCCATACTACTACACCGATGTGCACGTGTCAAATACAAGCATACTTGGTATTATGCACAAAAAAAGACTTCACAACTAACGAGCTGTAAAGTCTTTTAAACAATTGCCAATTATTCTATGTGTTTCAAACTACTAAAGAATTGTTGAACGCCAACAAATCCTAGCGACAAAATTGTCGCAATACTCAAACTTAACCATAGCGCATGCACCAGTGACATGAAAATCAGGGCAATCGCAAAGCAGGTAATAAAGTAAATCAACCAAATGCAGAGCACAAACCCAATTAACATTAGGTTGGTTTTTACTTGTTGTGACATGACGAGTTCCTCGGGTGACGCATATTTTCCTGTTTTAAATTTTTTAGTGCGTATTTTGTTATGACATTTGACTTCTCTTTAGATTGATCGACAGGATTTTAAAGAGAAGTTGAGTACCGATTTGATCACGTTCATGACTCTTTTCTATTATAATGATAATTAAGATTATGCCAGGTTGAAGCAATAAAAGCAACCCCCTATACTAATTACGGTACCTGCTTTCCTGTTCTGCATCATCAAAGTTTCTTTTTATTAGCTTTCAGCTTTTTGGTGATGTGTGCTGGTATTTTCGCCGTTGCACGCACCGTGTTATTGACTTTTTCCTTGATAGCTTGTTTTCTGACCTGTCTGGCTTTTTCAAGTGTTTCAGCCATCAGCTGACTTTGGTGAACAGTTTCAGCATCAATCGTATAAAGTTTAACAAATGTCTGCGGATCAACAACCGTATTACCTTTCGGTTGTGTGCTAACCACTTGGTTTGGGACAGCATTAGCATATTTGACCGCCGGCGCAACGGACACAACTGTATGGTTAAAATGATATTGCGTCATAATCTCATCAGCCTCGTCCACGGTAAGCGCGGTGACATCTGGCACTTTGACATATCCTTTTCGTTTTTCTAGCTGCGCATTAACCAATTTAGTCCCTTGTGCCAGTATCTCTGGAGCTAGTGCCCCTAGCGCTATTTTCCCGACTGTACTGATTAATTTTGTTTTGTTGTTTATCATTTTGATTCTCCTAATCCTACGATATATCGCATCAGGTTCTATTTATTATAAGCGTTCGTCGTCACCAGTGCAATAAAATAACATTAATGTACAAAAAAAGCGCCGCGTAAACGCGACTGCTTTAATCGATTTATCGTGCTAAATCCGGAATTGGTTTACCAGTTGCAATCGACTGATTCATCAAATCTTCGATTTGTTTATCTGTAAACTTTTTATCATCAATCCCAGCGTTTCTGAGAATGCTACGTGTTGCTTGAATATCACCCGCTGAAATCGTGACGGGCTGATCCCGACTCGACAAATTCGCATGATCATTTTTTTCTGACGCCTGTGAAGATGCTGCGTTTGAACTGGCGTTCTCCGCTGGTTGCTGGGTTGACTCAGACTGCGTTGTTGTCTCCTGGCTTGAGGCAGTCGATGATGACACGGCACTTTCAGATTGATCTGAATTTTGCGATGTTGAAGCAGACTGTGCATGACTCGCCGTCTGTCTGTCATGTTTTTCCGTTGACTGAGTCTGGTGCCCTAGCACCAAAATCCCCACCACCACGACAACCATCACCGTCATGATAACAACAATACCTGTAACTAATCTACTTTTTTTCAATTTGTAAACCTTCCCGTATAGTCAATACTGATATCCAAAGGAATATTCTGCGATAAGCCAGTGAAATGCTTGTTGGCACTGTATTGCCAGGCGGCAAATTCAGAATTATACTGTAATGCCCGTGCCGCTGCTGGATTGGCCTCATTTGGATACTGCGCTAGCCAAATATCTTTGGTATTCAGACGATCGGTATCCACGATGTTGCCCGATCCCGTAATCGCTTTGTACGAGTAGTTGACGACATTTGAATACCCTAGTTGGGCTAATGTATTGCGGAATGCATTCAGATCAGCAACCTTATCGCCTGCGCTATTCACTGCATAACCTTCTTCATAATCATCAACCATCACCGTGTCACTTGGCAGTCCTAACACTTTAGCATAATTAGCAAAGTAGGTTGCTTCTTGCGCTGCTTCAGTCGGATTGGTAAACCAAGCATAATGATAAGCTGCAACTTTCATCCCAGCTTTTCTCGCATAACTAATCTGGGTGGCAGCATATGGGTTTTTATAGGTGGTGTATTCCGATAATTTAACGACCGCTGTTTTAATACCCGCTGCATACATCGTGTTAAAATCAGCTTGTGTCAAAACACTTTGGTTAGAAGATACATCAATAAAGTCTGTAGGCGCTATTGGTGGTAAGTAAGCGGTACCATCACCAGGTGCTGGATTCCCTTTTTTAACCAATTGTACTTGAATTGCTTCAATACGCAACGCTCGTCCAGCGGTTCCTGCCGTTTGCCCATTTGCAGCCCAACCGAGCCAGCAATAATTTTGCACATAGGTACGGTAGTAAATATCATAAGCATTACCTAATGTGCCAGTTAAACTAAAAGATAACGCTTCAACGCGTAAGCCTTGTCCTGAAGTACCAGCCATAGCGTTATCGCTGACTGCTGATTGCCAACCAACATTTTGCACATAGGCCTTATACGTCACGCCACCCGTCATATTATCTGGTAAATCACTGATAGTCGCTTTAAAGGCTTCAACACGCAGGGCTTGTCCCATTGTCCCGGCCGTTGTACCATCAGCAACACTGGGTTGCCAACCACTATTTTGCACATTGGTTTGATAATGAATACTTGGATCAGGTTTTCTCGTGTAAGATGGATTTGTCGTATCACCTGGCGCTGGTTGTCCCTTTGGGACCAAGACAACCTGCATCGCCTCTAAACGATAGCCATAGCCAACTGTCCCAGCATCTTGCCCGTTTGACGCCCAACCGAGCCAACCAAAGTTTTGCGCGTGGACCCGATAATACACATTATAGGAGTTGGCGATATTCCCTGTCAATTTGATACGTATTGTTTCTAAGCGCAAGGATTGGCCCTGAGTGCCTGACAGCGCCCCGTCCTGTACCCAGTTTTGCCAGCCGATATTTTGAATTTGCGTTTGATACTGAATACTGCCTGACGTAGCAGCGTTCTGGTTTCCCAACTGAATCGTTGTGGCTTCTAACCGTTTACCTTGGCCAGTCGTACCAGACGTTTGTCCATCTGCAACAAAATCTTGCCAACCCACATCTTGCACATGTGTACGATACTGAACGCTCGGGCCACTATTTAGATCATAAAAGGCATTCGCCGTACTCCCCGGAGCCGACTGGCCTTTTGGTACCAGCACAACTTCGAGTGCTTCCAAGCGATAACCATAGCCGGCCGTTCCTGCCGCTTGACCATTTGACGCCCAACCTAACCAGCCAAAGTTCTGAGCATGGACACGATAGTAAACATTATAATAATTCGCAATATTCCCCGATAATTTAATCCGAATCGCTTCAAGTCGTAGGGATTGACCTGAAGTGCCACTCACGCCACCATCTTGCGTCCAATTTTGCCAGCCAATATTTTGGACATGCGTTTGATATTGGATACTCCCTGTCATGGTACTATCTTGATTGGTAAGTTGGATGGACGTGGCCTCTAAACGCTTACTTTGTCCCGTTGTCCCAGCCAGTTGACCGTCCGCGACATAAGGTTGCCAACCAATATCTTGCACATGTGTCCGATACTGGACACTGGGCTGTTGTGCAGCTGAAACGGCCGGTGACCACTGACTCGTGAACAACAGACCAATAACAGCTACTAGAACAATCACTAAACCATTTGTGAATCTATTATTTCTCATTGTTAAATCTACTTTCCATATCAATTCAGACTCCTTAATTATATCAAAATTTATAACAGGAAAAATAAAAACCATTCACAATTGGGTGTCGTCCCTCAAAAGTTGTTTTAACTTTTTGAGTACACCCCATTGTGAATGGTTTTAATTATTTCTTTTTCAATAACATGACACCACGGCTGATTGACCACACTACTATCAACATCACGGCAAAACTAATTAAACCAACGGATGCTTTAAATAGCGGTGGTTCAAATTGTAAAGTCACCGTTTGTTCTTTTTGTGATGCTGGCACGTTAATTTGGGTCAGATAACCACGTAGTGGCTTAGCTAACTTAGCCTGTCCACCTTTCACGTGATACCCCGGCCATGCCGTTCTTGAAAAGACAATTTTTGCGTCATCACGATGTGCTGGCACTTTGATTGTGACTGCATAATTTGAATTCTTAACTTGCTTGACTTGTGGGAGATTACTCCAAACAACGCCACCAACATTATCGTTAATCTGTTCTCGCTGAATCACAACATAATACTGATCATGAGACGTTACCTGCCACCCGGCCGGTACATTTTTATGCTTGATAAGATTGCGATAAACCTTGCGATCACCCTCATTACCAACAGCTACGGTATCAACACTCAAAAGATCTGCCAGCGGTAATTGTGTTTGCTTGTCTTTTTTAAATAGTTTGGCGTAACTATCAGGTGAAATACGTGTTGGATCACCACCTCTAAAGTCATCACTAAACTTCTTAAAGCCAACGGGCGTGTAGACATTCATGGAATCGTTGTTTGTAATATACCAATCATTACCCATTACCACATGATTATCAAAGCCTAAAATGACAGTATTGCCCTTAAATTTATCAGCCATTTTTAAAATCGCAGCTTTCGTTGCGGGCATTTTATAGTCAGGGTAAATATAGGTAATGTGCTGTTGCTGAATCGCATCATTATGCCGACCAATGGTCCGCTCTTGTACGAGT
>USIU01000095.1 GCA_900554745.1 uncultured Leuconostoc sp. | reverse complement strand
GACAACGTTGATGCTGATTTGTTGCAAATTGCTGCCGATTACTTCAAGGCCGCTTATGGTGTCGACAAAAACGATGCCACAGCCAACCAACACCTCTCAATTTTGGAAGACTGGAGTCACAACGATCCCCTTTACGTCAACGACTTTGGGGATAACCAATTGACGATGGATGACTATGCCCATACGCAACTCATTTGGTCATTAACTAAGAATTCCGACATTCGTGGTACGATGCAACGTTTCATGGATTTCTACTTGGTGAACCGTAGCCAAGATAGCACGGAAAACACGGCCACACCAAACTATAGCTTCGTGCGTGCCCACGATAGTGAAGTGCAAACAGTCATTGCTCAAATCGTTTCCGACTTGCATCCTGACGTTGAAAATAGCTTGGCACCAACACCAGAACAGCTGGCGGAAGCCTTCAAGGTCTATAATGAAGACCAAAAGTTAGCCGACAAAAAGTACACGCAATTCAACATGCCTAGTGCTTATGCCATGTTGTTGACCAACAAAGACACGGTTCCTCGGGTTTACTATGGTGATCTTTACACGGATGACGGCCAATATATGGCCACAAAGTCCCCTTATTTCAATGCGATTGATGCTTTGCTCAAAGCGCGCATTAAGTATGTTGCTGGTGGTCAAGCCATGGCTGTAGACAACCACGACATTTTGACTTCTGTGCGTTACGGTAAGGGTGCCATGACCGCCACTGATAAGGGCGATGCCGACACACGGACCCAAGGAATCGGGGTCATCATCAGCAATAACAAAGATTTGGCTTTGCAAGCTGGTGAAACGGTGACGTTGCACATGGGGGCTGCCCACAAAAAGCAAGCCTTCCGCTTATTGTTAGGCACAACGCAAGATGGCTTGGACTATTACAACACTGATGATGCACCTATTCGCTATACCGATAACAACGGTGATTTGATCTTCAATAGTCAAGATGTCTACGGCGTCCAAAACCCACAAGTTTCTGGATTCTTAGCCGTTTGGGTACCCGTTGGTGCCACGGACACCCAAGATGCCCGTACTGCATCTGATACAACTAGCCACAATGATGGTAAGACTTTCCATTCCAACGCAGCATTGGATTCACAAGTGATTTATGAAGGCTTCTCAAACTTCCAAGCCTTCGCCACAACACCAGATGAATACACAAACGCTGTGATTGCTAAGAATGGGTCATTGTTTAAGGACTGGGGTGTCACAAGCTTCCAATTGGCCCCACAATACCGTTCAAGTACAGACACCAGTTTCTTGGATTCAATCATTCAAAACGGTTATGCTTTCACTGATCGTTATGATCTTGGTTTCGGCACACCAACTAAGTACGGCACAGTAGATCAACTACGCGATGCCATTAAAGCCTTGCATGCCAGTGGGATTCAAGCCATTGCTGACTGGGTCCCTGACCAAATTTACAACCTCCCTGGTCAAGAACTTGCCACAGTGACACGGACGAACTCATACGGTGACAAAGATCCCAACTCAGACATTGAAAATTCACTTTACGTGATTCAAAGTCGTGGTGGCGGACAATACCAAGCCCAATACGGTGGTGCCTTCCTCGGTGACTTGCAAGCGATGTATCCGTCATTGTTTGAAACAAAGCAAATTTCAACGAACTTACCAATGGATCCATCCACTCGTATCACGGAATGGTCTGGTAAATACTTCAACGGCTCAAACATTCAAGGTAAGGGTGCTGGCTATGTCTTGAAAGATGCTGGTTCAAGCACTTACTATCACGTGGTTTCTAACAACAACGACGCCACATACTTGCCAAAGCAATTGACCAATGACCTCTCAGAAACTGGTTTCACGCACGACAACCAAGGTATCATTTACTACACCTTAAGCGGCACGCGTGCGCAAAACAGCTTTGTCCAAGATAATTCAGGGAACTATTACTACTTTGACAACACCGGTCATTTGGTGACTGGTTTCCAAACCATCAACACGCATCACTACTACTTCTTGCCAAACGGAATTGCATTGATGCAAGCCTTCTTCCAAAATGCTGATGGTTCAACCATTTACTTCGATAAGCGCGGCCAACAAGTCTTCAACCAATACATCGTTGACCAAACTGGGGCAGCCTATTACTTTGGCACTGATGGTCGTATGGCGATCAACGGCTTCACGGATGTCGATGGTCACCGCCAATACTTCGATCAAAGCGGTCATCAACTCAAGGATCAATTCATGACTGATGAAAATGGTCATGTGTATTACTTTGAAGCTGGTAATGGGAACATGGCAACCTATCGCTACGCGCAAAACGCTCAAGGCCAATGGTTCTACCTTGGTGGTGACGGCATTGCGTTGACTGGTTTGCAAAACATTAACGGCGCCAACCAATACTTCTACGCCGATGGCCACCAAAGTAAGGGTGAATTCGTCGTCTTAACGGACAAGACGATCTACACCGATGCTGCAACCGGTAACCTAGTCGTTGGTGTGCAACAGCTTGATGGTAAGACTTACGTCTTCGCCACAGATGGTGCGATGCTCACAAACCAATACTACGAACTTGCTGCTGACCAATGGTTGCACTTAAGTGCGCAAGGTCAAGCTGATACTGGTTTAACAACCGTTGGCGACCAGTTGCAATACTTTGGCACTGACGGTGTCCAAGTGAAGGGTGCCTTTGTGACTGATCCAGCCACACAAGCCACTTACTACTTTAACGCAACGACTGGCGATGCCATTGCCAACCAATACTTCCATATCAAGGGCGATTGGTATTTAACTGACAGTGACGCACGCCTTGTCAAAGGCTTTAAAGTTGTCAACAACAAAGTCCAACATTTTGATGAAACAACTGGTGTGCAAACCAAGTCAACGCATTTGACAAAAGCACAAAAACAATATATTTTCGATCACAACGGTGATCTCGTCAATATGTAATTTAAAAAGCCTACTCATTAACTGAGTAGGCTTTTTATTGTGTGCCTGACGGCGCTATTTCACGATTGGTAAAATAATAACCTTGCTGATACTTAATGCCTAAGTCCAACAGCCGCATGACTTGCGCTTCTTCGGCAACGCCTTCCATAATCACATCGACATGAATCGCTGCCATTTTGGCATTAAAGCGAGTGATTCGGCGCTGAAATGACGGCATCGGCAACTTATAGATAACCTCATGTGAAATTTTAACGCCAATAATGCCCAGCGCATCCACTTCGGCAGCTTCAAGATGTGAATGGACATCAATATCGTCCAAAACAATCCGATACCCCTGACTTTTGGCAAACAAAATAAAATCAGTAATGGTGATCGTTTTGGCACTATACTCCCGTTCGGTAATTTCTAAAATAATCGCCGCCGATAAGTCGCTTAACTTTTCTAAAAAAGTATAAGTCGCCGCGTAATCAAGTTGCACAATATCTAAATTAATCGACACGGTGTTAATTTTTTCAGATTGCAGTATTAAACGAATCTGCTGTTCAAAGAACAACATAAACCGCGCATTACCAGCCTCATTCGCAATCAAATCAAAAAATTTTTGTCCAGGAAAACTATTTGTAGCCACTTCCCGTAACAGTAATTCGTAAAATTGCACATCATATTCACGATAATTATTCAGAGCTACAATAGGTTGCGCAGTAAAATAAAATTGCTTTTCCATACAACAAGTCGCCTTTCATTTTGGCAGTGATGACTGCGTCTATCTTTTGTGTGACGCTTGTTCAATATTTTATAAAAATCATAATATCGCAACTTGATAATATTAATACATCTTACTGAATTTAGCAAGCCTGACTATTACATGACAGACACGATCTCAAACTGCCTTCGCCGGGAAGGCCTCAATCATCGTTTGGCCGCGACCGGCATGTTTAGCCTGATACAACAATTGATCGGCAGCTTCCAATGTTTTCACCGGTCCATCGGTGTGATTCGCTAAATAGGCAACGCCGGCTGAAAAACTCAGGTTATCTGGTACTTGTTCAACTTTGACAGCAGCCACTGACGCTTGCAAGTCAGCAAAAACCTGTGCCATTGTTTTATCTGGCAAAGTTTTGATCGTCACAACAAATTCTTCCCCGCCATAACGATACAGTTCAAAATTTTTCACGCCTAACTGGGCGATAAGATTTTGATGGATTTGTTTGGAAAAAATAATTAACGCATCATTGCCCACACTATGGCCATAGTGGTCATTAATACGCTTAAAGTAATCTAAATCCAAAATAGCAATCGCTAAAGTTTCTTCGTTAAACTGTTGGGCTCCAAAGTCTTTATATAAGTAATAAAGATTGTAAAATTGCGTGAGCTCATCTTTATTCGCTCGTAACGTTATCGCGTCAATTTCAGCAACCCGCTGGGTCACATAACGATTAAAGCCATGCGTAACCGTTGCTGCAATCAATAAGGCCATCACACTAATGATGCTCCCCCGTATCGTATGTACACCGTATATAGGAACAAAGGTCCCAAAAAGTCGTTCGGAACACAACATCACAAAAAAAGCCCCTGCCAGTTGTATCAGAAATGGCAATTTTAGTCGTGACATCAAGGCGGTTCCGAGATACGTGAGCAAACCACACCCAATCAAAATTGCAGTTTGGCTTAACGTTAATGATGTTTTAAGCATTCTCAGGTAAAAGATAATGACAACAACCGTTAACACAAAATAGCTGCCCCCGACATAGCGACTGACATAAAAGTAAGCCCAGATTGCCAGCAAAAAGTATAGATAAATATTGCCAATGACCAACATTGACACCGATAACAAGCTATAAATCAACGGTAAAAAAACGATTGTTGTTTCGATATACCCGCTAAACAGTTGCCGTTCTTCATAAAAATTTAAAATCGTTAAAATTGCGATACCCAAACCAACCAGCATCGTGGTTAATACTGAAATATCAATGATTAAACTCCCCATCGGGCCCCCCAGAATTGATTATCTTGAAAAAATACACCAATACTCCACATTTTAACATATTATTGTGATCTCACACAGATGTTTTTAACCTATGAAATTAAAAAAAAGCCCCACAAAAACGTGAGGATTCTTGTTATTTTAGAAGCAATGCCAATAAAGCAATCGCTGCTGGCAAACCTTGTACCAAAATAATCTTACGGGCCGCCGTCAAACTACCATAAATGGCGGCAATCAGGATGAAGCCCATCTCTAAGGCCAACATCACGACTTGTGCATGGCCTGACAATAAGAACATCGTGGCAAAAATCAACACACCGAGCAACCCATTATAAACC
>USIU01000094.1 GCA_900554745.1 uncultured Leuconostoc sp. | reverse complement strand
ATCATTCACTTGCGCCGCCATTTGTTCCCCTCCTTCGCGCTATTTTGTCAATCATACCACATCCCGAAAGCGGTTACATAAAAACCGAGGCGTGACCCTCGGTTCATTTTTTAATCAAACGCTATGGCTCCCCGCGTAGCAATCACTTGTTGGTACCAATAAAAACTATCTTTGCGTGTTCGGTCAAACGTCCCCTGGCCTTGGTCATCCATGTCCACATAGACAAAACCATACCGCTTCGAAAATTCCGATGTGCCCGCTGACACTAAGTCGGTAATCCCCCAGGTCGTGTAGCCCAAAAGTTCAACGCCATCTTGAATGGCTTCATACATTTGTTGAATATGTTGTTTCACATAATCAATACGATAGTCATCATGAATCTGACCATCAGCCGTCACGGTATCAAGTGCCCCTAAGCCATTTTCCACGACAAACAAAGGCACTTGATAACGATCGTATAAGTGATTTAACGTAATCCGTAAACCGACTGGATCAATTTGCCAGCCCCAATCAGAACTGGTTAAATACGGATTAGCCTCGCCGTTGACAAAATTACCCGACGTTTTTTCAATATTGGCCCCTGGCTCATGCCGGGCCACCGTACTCATATAGTAAGAGAATGACATGAAATCAACTGGATGCGCGGCTAATACCGCTTCATCCGTTGGTTCCATGGCTAATGTGATCCCGTTTTCGGCAAAAAAGCGCTTAGCATAAGCAGGATATTTGCCACGTACCTGCACATCTGAATAAAACAAATTTTCGTGATCTAATTTTAAGGCTTGCAAAACATCTAACGGATCTGGTGTAGCTGGATAAGCTTGCATCCGTGCCAGCATCATGCCAATTTTTAAATTAGGGTTCAGTTCATGCGCAAATTGCGTCACTAAACTAGACGCGACAAACTGATGATGCGCTGCTTGGAAACGGTCTTGTAAGGTATAGGCGTCATCATCTGACAGTAAGGCCCCACCCACGTAACCAGACACCCCAATGACATTAATTTCATTAAATGTTAGCCAATATTTGACCTTGTCTTGGTAGCGCGTGATCACCGTCTTGGCATATTTAACAAATAAATCAATCACCGCACGATTTTGCCAACCACCATAATTCAGAGCAATCCCAATCGGCGTTTCATAGTGGGATAACGTGACCAGTGGTTCAATGTTGTGTTGGCGTAGCTCGTCAAACACTGCATCATAAAACTGCAAACCCGCTTCGTTGGGTTCGGCCTCATCCCCATTCGGGAAAATGCGCGACCAGGCAATCGACAGGCGGAACGTTTTAAGCCCCATTTCCGCATACAAGGCAATATCTTCTTTGTACCGATGATAAAAGTCTGACCCCCAGCGCTTGGGGTAGCGCCCTTCTGTATCATTTAACGCTGCCAATACCTTGGCCTTGCTCATCGGTGCAGCAAAATCAAGGGCGGTTTTGCGATCTTCGGGATCAATGGCCACAGCCGTATCCGAAGTGGCTGGCCCACGCCCACCGGCTTGCCAACCGCCTTCAAACTGATTGGCTGCCGTCGCACCACCCCATAAAAAGTCTGCTGGAAACTGTTTCGCTGGCATGTTGCTACCTCCTTATTTTTTCAAGAAAATCAAGTCACTTGCTGTTGTCACAGTAGGCGCGTCAGTCGTTTCAATCGCCACATACTGTGGTGAATTTGTCACAATAACTGGGGTCACGACTGGGTATCCTGCAGCCTGAATGGCAGCGACATCAAAGGACACCAACTTTTGACCGGCTTGTACATGATCGCCTTGGGCAACGTGTGCCGTGAAATGCTGACCATTAAGTTCCACAGTATTCATACCAATATGGATTAATAATTCAGCCCCGTTTTCTGTCACAAAGCCAATCGCATGCTTAGTTGGGAATAAAATTTTGACCTCACCGGCAGTTGGTGCCACAATCTCGCCTTGGCTAGGATCAATCGCAATCCCTTGTCCCATTGCCCCCGAAGCAAAGACTTCATCGGCTACGTCTGCCAAAGCAACTGTCTTACCAGCCAAGGGACTCTTGATTGTTTCACTCTGTAATTCAACTTGCGCTGATGTCCCTTGATCACCAGACGTGGCCGCAGCAGGAACTGATTGATCGTAGAGCTTTGGCACCTTGACAAACAGCATGCCCACAAAACTCAGAACAATAGCCAAAATCGTTCCAATAATCATGTGCATCACGCCCGTTAAATTACCATTTGGCCCAATATATGAAGGATACATGAAGATGCCCAATCCACCGTTAATGTAAGTGAGTACCTTAAAGTAGCCCAGATAAGCCCCGACAATACCAGAAGAAATAATCGACACAATAAATGGCGTTTTCATTGGCAAAGAGTAGCCATAAATTGCGGGTTCAGTAACACCAAAAATTGATGAAATAATAGCTGGGATAACGCCTGTCTTGACCTTCTTTTCCTTGGTCTTCAACCAAACGCCAGTCAAAGCACCCGTTTGTGTGAAGTTTGGTAAAGCGGCTGCGGCCATCAACGGTGAATAACCGAGTGTCGCAATTTGTGTGATAATCAATGGGACAATTCCCCAGTGAAGCCCAAACATCACCAGAATCTGCCAACCCGCACCCATGGCAAAACCATAAAGAATTGGGCTCATGTTGTAAACTGCGATGAAGAACGTGCCGACCGCGTTAGATGCCGTATTGGCAATTGGGCCAACCACAAGGAACGTCAACCATAACGTGACAAAAATCGTCACCATGGGGACAAAGAACATCTTCACGTTGTCATGCGTGTGTCGCTTCATGAACCGTTCAATTTTTGACGCCACATAAATTGCCAAAATAATTGGCAAAACCGTACTATAATACCCACCGGCAGGCACTTGAATCGTCAAGCCCATAAAGGGCTTCGCCGCGGCTAACAACTGTGGTAATCCTGGATAAACCAACGCCCCGGCAATCGCCAGTGCCGTGTAGACATTCATTTTAAATTTATTAGCAGCTGTGACAGCTAAAAAGATGGGGAGATACTGGAACAAGCCATCCCCAATCGCGTTCATCACCACATAGACACTATCAGTCTTTGGCATCCCAGCAG
Source organism: uncultured Leuconostoc sp. (assembly GCA_900554745.1). Classification (GTDB taxonomy): domain Bacteria; phylum Bacillota; class Bacilli; order Lactobacillales; family Lactobacillaceae; genus Leuconostoc. Next base: position 2,218 of record USIU01000094.1, on the reverse strand, counting down.
CGGCTAGAATCGCGGTGATTCCTTTTAAAATACCGGCCGCGGCCAAAGCGCCCAAAATAGGTTGAAACAGGTTAGACACAACATCAATAAAACGGTCAAACCAATTTCCTTTTGGCCCCGCAGTGGCTGCCGTATCAGCTGAACTCTCACCACCAACTGGCAAATGCCCAACTTTCACCACTTCATCATAAACATCGGGCACCTGATTCCCAATGACCACTTGGTATTGACCGCCAGCTTTCACCACAGTCACCACCCCATCTCGTTGCTGCAAATACTCTGTATCGGCCAAACTCTCATCTTTGAGATTAAACCGTAAGCGCGTCACACAGTGCCGCAAACCAGCCACATTGTCACTGCCACCAACATGCGTTAAAATGTCTTCAGCTAACGCTGTATATTTCGCCATCTTGACTTCCTCTTATTTCTAAAGCTTTTACTATCTATAATTGTAAGCGCTTTCAACATCAAGAAACGTCACTTTTTGCGGCTAAAATCGACAATTTGTGAACAACATTGCCGCCAAGGTGTCGGTAATGCCCAATTTTGGGCAAAAAAAATAACGACCAAAGTCGTTATGTGAGCTTATGCTGTCGCCAGTCAATCTTTTCAAAATTATCGGCGTTTACATGACGCAATAATTTCGCAATGGTATAGTTCTGTAACCGGTTTTTAAAATCTTGTTCGGCATCGTTGAAAACACTGAGCACATCATCAACTGCCACATCCAGTGCTTGTTGCACATCAGCCGTCGGCTGCGCCGAAGCTTGACTTAAGAAAATACGATCTGCTAATTGGGTCGAATGAATGAAACTCCCATCGCCCTCAATAGCTTCATAAACATCAAGAAGCGTGATATCAGCAATCGGCCGCGCTAATTTGAAGCCCCCTTCTTTACTAGCAATGGCTTCTACAATTCCCGCCACAACGAGCTTGCGCATTGTTTTCTTCAAATAGGACTCTGACACCTCAAGGCGATCACTCAGTAAATAACTTTTGACCGGCAAGCCGCCTTTTTGTAAAGCCAGCATGACTAACACGACCAAACTTTGCTCCACTGCATTTGACATTTTCATAACTCTCTCTCCATCTCCCCTAAAAATTCCGGCTCCCCCGACCGTCAAAACTATTAGTTGGTTGTTTCTGTTTGGTTTGGCCAAATCAGCGCATTGTGCTGTAACTTCCAGTGGTACACACCCCAAGTGAGGACCATTGACACAATACCAATAGTCAATAAGACCGCTAAATCACCACCAACATGACCGCCAATTGAAATGACCTCGCGGAAGGCATGCACAGAATACGTCATCGGCATCCAAGGGTGAATCGCTTGGAAAAAGCCATTTGATAGTTCAATTGGATATGAACCAGCACTCGCACTCAGTTGCAAGACCAACGCAATAATCATGAGACCAGAACCTAATTTACCAAACATAATACTAAAGAGCAAGACAAATTGATTAAAGGCAAACGCAACGACCAGTGCCACAATGTACAACATGGCCACGTTTTCTGGGTGTAAGCCATCGACCCAGAGCAATAAGGTTGTCAAAATCAAGGCTTGCGCAATCCAAACGGGGATATTCACCGTTTGCTTATCGGCCCACCAAGCAAAGCCACTCCGTGGCTTTTTAGCCACCGTGACAAAGTCATAAATGGCACTGAAGGTAATCATGCCGACAAAGAGACCAACTGACATCATATAAGGCGTCATACCTGTCCCATTATTGTCTACATTTGAATAATTCTTTTGGGTTTGCTTAACAGGTTCTGTCAGCGCCTTAACATTAGCTGAGCGGCCATGGATACGCTCGAGTTGAATCGCCCCATCTGCCAACTTAGCCGCCAAAGTTGTTGTCCCATCTTGAGCTTGACCTAAAGCCGAAACCGCTTGGGCAGTTCCAGTCGTTAGCTGTTGTGCGCCTTGATTCAATTGGCCAGCTCCCGTCGTTAGTTGGCCATTTTTGGCTGTCAATTGACCAAGGCCACGGTTTAATTGCGTAGCGCCAGTTGCCAGTTGCCCATTTCCTTGTGCGAGTTGCCCAGCACCGGCTTGTAACTGTGAAGCCGCCGTTGCGACTTGCTGCTGCCCGGCATTGACCTGGCCAGCACCAGTTGCTAATTGTTGCGCTGCTGGTACAAATTGTTGCGATAAGAACTGGCTCAGTTGCGTTAAACTACCGTTTAAGCCGTCAATGGCAGCTTTATTGCCGGCTTG
>USIU01000093.1 GCA_900554745.1 uncultured Leuconostoc sp. | reverse complement strand
GCGGTTTCACGAACAAACACCATCGCGCGTGTTTTCCAAGATCCTAAAATGGGGACTGCGCCACGCATGACCGTTGCCGAAAACCTCTTATTAGCCGAAAAACGTGGGCAAAAACGGACTTTACGGCCCCGTGGCCTCACCAAAGAAAAACTCGCTGAGTATGCCCAATTGACCAAGGTGATGGGTAACAATTTAGATACGCGTTTACAAACTGCGACTGGTGATCTATCCGGTGGTCAACGCCAAGCCTTGAGCTTTCTGATGGCGACGCGCGTCAAGCCTGAATTATTACTCCTAGATGAACATACAGCCGCATTAGATCCGAAAACATCTGAACAATTGATGCATGCGACCAATGATCAAGTCGTCAAAAATCATCTGACTGCCCTGATGATTACCCATAATTTAGCAGATGCCTTAACCTATGGTAATCGCCTCATCATTCTAAATGCTGGTAAAATCGTACTCGATGTCCGTGACGATGAAAAGGCCGCTTTAGATGAAACGAAGATTTTAACTTATTTCATGGCCTAAAAAAACCGCCTTTCGGCGGTTTTTTAATTGTTTTTAAAACGTAAGACACTCAAAATCGTTAAGACCACAAACCAAACGATGGCCAAAATCGTGGTGACCATGGTTGCCGGTGAACACAATAAAATGGCAAAAATGCCGAGCATAAAGGCAATCGTCAGATAGTTTGAAACGGGTGCCCAAGGCATTTTAAATTGTTGGTCACCCTGTTTGAAGTCAGCTGAACGCCGATATTTCAAATGTGTCACTAGCAAGGCAACGTAAATGCCAATAAATGTCGCTGACGCCGTTGAGGTAACTAGATTAAAGGCATCTTCTGGGAAAACATAATTCAACCCAACAGCCAAAGCCACCAAAATCGTCGAAGCTGTGATGGCGCGTAACGGAATCCAACGGCGGTTGACTTGCGCCAAATAACTATTTTTGGGTGAAAGTGAGAAAAGCATGCGGCCTGTTGTAAACAAAGCACTATTCAATGATGACGCTGCGGCGGTCAAAATCACAAAGTTGATAATCCCAGCGGCCGTGCTAATCCCAATGTTAGAAAAGACTTGGACAAATGGTGAGTGCGCCGCACTATAATCTGGCCATGGCTGAATGACCATAATGGCCAACAAGGCCCCAACATAAAAAATCAAAATCCGAATAATGATTGAATTGATTGATTTTGGAATTGTTTTGACCGGATCCTGAGTTTCGGAAGCCGCAATGCCAACAAACTCAACACCCAAAAACGCAAAGAAAGCCATTTGGAAAGTCGTTAAGAGTTGCCGACCGTGATCAGCCACTAAGCCATGTGACCAAAGCGTTGACAATCGCGTCACGCCAGCTGTCGTGTGGACATGACCAACAACCATGATAATACCAGTCACAATCATTGCCACAATGGCCACAATTTTAATTAACGCAAACCAAAATTCTGCCTCACCGAAAGCTTTTACCGCCACAATATTCATGGTGTACAGTAACCCAAGAAAGAGTAGTTCCCACAACCAAGCTGGCGTCCCCGGTAGCCAAAATTGCATGTATTGGCCAATCGCAGTTAATTCTGCCATCGCAATAATAATCCAGCCAATCCAATACGTCCACCCTAACACGAAACCCGCGCGTGGCCCGAGGTATTTTTTGATAAACCCAATAAAGGTGGTCTGATCATGATCAGACAATAATAATTCACCCAATGCCCGCATCATTGCAAAAACAAAGAAACCCGTAATGATGTAGACTAATAAAATGGCTGGGCCAGCTTTTTGAATGGAACCGCCCGCGCCTAAAAACAACCCCGTACCAATCGTACCGCCCAGGGCAATCATGTTAATATGCCGGCCCGATAGCGTGCGCGCCAGCTGATGCTTTTGTGTCATGAATCTTCCCCTTAAATCCTTAAATAACGTCTATATTTATCTTAGAGGATACTCATCAAGAAATAAAACTAAACTTTTTCATCTTTAAATGAAAAATATTCATGCACCAGTCACCAATAGCAACCCAGTAAAAAAAGCCTGCTAGCGCAGACTTTTAACCTAAAAACATTGTTGTTAAATAAATTGCAATCAAACCAGTGATCACGGAAATCACCATTGAACGACTCTTGTAAGCGACAAAAAAGACAATCATAACGGTCAATACGTAAGACCAACGCCATTCAAAGCTTGTGCCTTTAATAAAGACGTCTTTTGCCACTAACGCCGCAAACAACGAAATGGGCACATACTTCATCCAGTCATGAAACCAACTGGGAATTTGTCGTTTTGAAAAGTAAAAAATTGGCAGTACGCGGGGTAAGTATGCGGCTAGAAACAACCCAAAAATGAGGCCATAAATTGCTAAATCACTCATGTCTATTCCTCCACCGCAACTGCTGGATTAGCGAGTGCACGGCGCTTGTGCTGCCATTGTTCAAAGCTATGTCCGGCATAAGAAGCCACCAACGTCGCTAGGACAATCCCGAACGTGTTTTTAATCGTGACCATAAAGAGCACGGCCAATCCGGCAGAAACCACCGCAGCCACCAGACGCTTTTTATTTTTGACATGCATCACCAGCATGTAAACAAACATCGCCGTCAAGGCAAAATGCACCAAACTGCTATCAATCTTGATAAATTGGCCACCAAGCGTCCCTACCATATTTGCTGAAGTCCAAGCAAACATCGACAACCAGTTAACCCAGAGTGCCTTTTGGCCGTCCCAAGCACTATCCGTCATAAATTTCAAATGATTGACGGCATAATTTTCGTCATTCATCGATTGCGAAAAGATGGCTAAGAATCCGTTACTTTCATGCTTTAAGTAACGTGATAAGGTCGCACCCAAAAGCGCATAACGCAGTTCCAAAAAGAACACCATCATTAAGATTGTGCTGACACTACTTTGCGTGGCCAGTAGCGCAACCACTAAGAATTGGCCGCCACCGGAAAACACAAGTACTGAAATCAAGAACGTCTGAAAGACATTAAAATGTACCGACTGTAGTAAAATCCCACTCGCCAGTCCTAATGGTAAATAGCTGACAAAAAGTGGCAGCACCGCATACCACACTTTGCGGAAATCGGCTTTGGACATCAATAACATGATGAACTCCCTTAATATTTTTAAAGTATCACACAAGGTACTATTTTATCACAAATCAAACCAATAGTTATAGAACAATCAGCGCTTCCTCGCGCCTATTTTGACAACTCATTTTTATCATCAGCAGCTGATGATGTTTCACGTGAAACATGAGCAAAATTTGGCTTTTTCCTATAAAAATGTGTATAATCTAACCAATAACACATTTTGAATTCATGAGGTGGTTTTATGCGAAAAATTGGTGTTGTCGGTATTGGTCATGTTGGCGCAACGGTTGCCCATCTGGTTGTCAGCCAAGGTCTCGCAGATACGTTAGTGTTAGTGGACAAAAACGCTGCTAAGTTAGCATCAGAAGTACTTGATTTTCAGGATGCCGCTAGCTTATTACCCCATCACGTGACCGTAACTGCCGGCACTACAGCCGATTTAGCCGATGCTGAGGTGGTTATTTCCGCACTGGGTCATATTGACTTGATTCAGCCTGGCGGTGATCGTTTCACGGAACTCCGTGCTAATACCCCAGAAGTCCAACAAGTCGGGTCTGATTTAAAACAGGCCGGTTTTCAAGGGGTTTTAATTGTCATTTCTAATCCCGTTGACGTGATGTCCGGTCTTTATCAACAAGTTACCGGTTTGCCCACCCAGCAAGTTTTTGGCACGGGCACTTATTTAGACACGGCGCGTTTGAAACGTGCGCTCGGTGAGGCCCTCAACATTGACCCCCGCAGCGTGCGTGGTTACATGCTAGGCGAGCATGGCGCATCACAATTCGCCGCTTGGTCAACAGTTCAAGCGCTTGGTCAAACCGCCACCGAACTCGCAACGACCTACCAACTCGATTTGGACCAAATTGCCGCTGACGCCCGTGAGGGTGGCTTTACCGTTTTTGCGGGCAAAAAATATACAAACTTTGCCATCGCCCATGCTGCCGTGTCACTCGCCCAGCTTGTTCTGTCAGATGCCCGCCAAGTAGCGATTGTTTCCCATTATGATCCCCAATTCGACAGTTATATCTCGACGCCCGCCATTATTGGTCGTGGCGGGATTGTTGGGGAAGTGCCATTAGCCCTCACGGCTGCCGAACAAGCCAGCCTCCAGCAATCGGCCGCCGCGATCGCCGAAAAAACCGCAGCTTATCTCTAGCAAAAAAGCGCATTGCTGCGCTTTTTTTGCTTTATGACCAAACAAACAACCCCGCGGTTGCAGCCGAAATTAATGAAACTAAAATCCCAGCTAGCAGCATGTAAGGCACACGCGCACTGAGGTAGTCATTCTTTTCTTGATTGACCAACCCTTTAAAGGCCCCAATAATCATACCCAATGTGCCAAAGTTGGCAAAACTCGTCAAGAACACCGTTAAGACAATCCGGGCGTGTTCATTAGCAAACAGCCCTTTTTGCGCCATGATCGTTTTAGACACTTCGCCCATGACCACAAATTCATTGGTCACTAACTTGGTACCCATAAATTGCGCAATTTGAAAGGCTTCTTGGGGATTAAAACCAAGTACCCACGCAAACGGGAACATGACCACACCAAACATATTTTCCAGCGTTAACCAGCGTAATCCAGTTAAACTTAACAATTGATCAATCAGCGCTGCTAACGATACAAAGGCAATTACCGTGGCGGTAATAATCAAAATCAACTTCCCCGCACCAAGAATCGAATCGCCTAGAAATGAAAAGAACGGTGCTTTACGGTTGTCCCCACCGGCTACCCCGACAATCACATCATCTTCAGGAGCTACTTTGGTGGGATTCAAAATAGCGGCAACAATAATCGCCCCCAAAATATTTAACGGAATCGCCGTCAATACATATTTTCCCGGCACCATTTGCGTGTAAGAACCAATAATGGCTGACGTCACACAACTCATTGACATCATGGCCAACGTGAAATTACGTCGAGCTGACATCCGATCAAGCTGGTTTTTTGACACGGCCAAAACTTCCGTATTGCCCAAAAACATCATTTCAATGGAGAAAAAAGCTTCAAATTTTGGTTGTCCCGTAATCAAAGCCAGCCCTTTCCCAATCCATTTAATTAACCATGGCAGTAACCCGATATAAGTTAAAATATCAAATAATGGCACAACCAATAAAATTGGCAATAAGGCCGAGGTCACAAAATTAGGGCCGCCATGATTTGCTGTCAACCAATCAGGCAAGGCAAAAGCGGTACCTTCTGCGGCCACTGAGACTAACCAGTTAAAACCATCCGCC
>USIU01000092.1 GCA_900554745.1 uncultured Leuconostoc sp. | reverse complement strand
TATCCGTTTGGCCGCCGTAAGCACCCGCATTCATAAAGATGGCCCCCCCCACTGAGCCTGGAATCCCAGCACCCCATTCCATACCAGCCAAGCCATGCTGTAACGCAATTTCTGTTACGAGAATTAAATCTGCGCCTGCATCCGCCGTGATGGTCTCACCATCAACCGCAATATTGCGTAGTTCGTGCAGCAAAATCACTAAGCCACGCAGGCCACCATTTCGCACGACTAAATTAGATAGGCGACCAAAAACATGAATCGGATATTGGGCTGCTCGTGCCCAAGCGAGTAACGCCTGTAATTCGGCCAGTGTCTTAGGTATTGCTAAGTAATCCACCACGCCCCCGACTTGTGTGTGGGCATAGGGCGCTAGTGGTTGATTTTTTAATATTGTAATATTATCTATTGTCATTTTCTAACTCTCAACTCCGAATCTTTAATTCTATTCTACCAAACTTTGCGCCCAACCACGCACCTTGCACAAAAAAAGCTTGACTTATCGCCATTTAGCACAGTCAAGCTTTTAAGATATTTCAATCAAACCAAAGCGCAATTTCACGCTTGGCAGCGGCCTCACTATCAGAACCATGGACCAGATTCATGATGGCAGCTGCATCCCAAGCCCGCGCTAAGTCACCACGAATCGTACCGGGTAAAGCTTTCGTCGGATCCGTGGCCCCCATCAGGCTCCGCCAACCCGCAATCACTTCCGTGCCTTCACCAATCATGGCCACGACTGGACCAGACGTCATATAAGTTACCAAATCTGGATAAAAAGGCTTATCAACATGTTCGGCATAGTGTTGCGCGAGTAGTGCTGGCGTTGGTGTCAACATTTTCATGGCCACAATTTGGTAGCCTTTAGCCTCAATGCGGCGGATAATGTCACCCACTTTGGCACGTTGCACACCGTCTGGCTTAATCATCATAAAAGTACGTTCTGTCATGCTTACTTCCTCCAAATCTTACGCTTTGTCACTATTTTACACAGAATAGAAACCGCTTACAATACGTTTAACGCGCTGATTTTTTGACAGCTTCTGGTCGGTAAGTCATGGCCATCCCCTTTAAAATGTTACGGAGGTAGCGATCACCGGCTGGTTTATAATTGCGGTGATCGGGTCGGCGTAAGACCGCACTTAATTCGTTGTTTGAAATCGTGATACCCGCAGTGGCTAAAAAGTCGAGATAATCATCACTGGTGTAAGACATGGCGATCTTCAACTTTTTCATGACAACGTTATTAATATCTGCTTCTTTTGTCATCTCAAAAGTTGGTGGCATCGGCTTGAGATCTGCCCCAATTTTCTGGCCACGCTGTGAAATAATCAAACCGTTCATAAAGGCTTCTAAAGTATGCATATCAACCTTTTCATCACGTGGTGTCCCCGCCGTTTGCTTGGTGAGCAATGCCGTCAGTTGCGTTTCATCAAGCGTAATGCCCCCTAACTCAAAAATTTTGAGCATGTCGGCTGGTTTAATATTGAGGGCGTAACGTAAACGAATGATAATATCGTTATTATTCATAGTGTCTCTCCTAGTCTATACCGCGGCAATGGCGCGATGGTTAGTATGGATGGTTGTCGTAAGTTTCCCACTTTTCATGCGCATCTTGGATCCGCTTAAACATCTTTTCCATCTCAGTTAAAGTAAATTGTGTCAACACAGGACGGCCATGTGGGCAATTATAAGGATTTTCAGCTTGTGCTAACGTGGCTAGTAAAGCCCGTGCCTGACTATCTGATAAATGCATATTGGCTCGAATCGCACGCTTACAACTCATCATAATCGCCGTTCGTTCACGAAATTCTGCTACGGTCAGGTGCCCATCACGAAGCAACCAATCAATCATTTCCTGAATGGTCTCAGCCACTTGTGTCTTGGCAAACCAAGTCGGATGTTCACGGACGATTAACGTATTAGGACCAAACGGTTCTAGATGTACGCCAACGGCCGCTAAGTCATCCGCATAATCCGCAATTTTTAACATATCCGACGTGGCGTAATTTAACGTAATGGGAACCAGTAGTCGCTGTTGATCAGCTGATACGTCACCAATAATTTGACGATAATATTCATAATTGACCCGTTCTTGGGCCGCGTGTTGATCGATTAAAAATAGGCCCGTTTCGTTTTGGGCAAAGAGAAACGTCCCATGCATTTGCCCAATGTAAGCCAAGTCCGGAAAGCCACTCGGCCGCGCCGGCGTCACGTCCAATGTTTCTTGTGTGGCCTGCTTGGTTGGCGCTTCGTACGGCATAGCCGGTTCTGTGACCTGATTGACAACTGCTGGTTGCTCAAAGACCGCTAAGGCTGGTTCATTGGCATACTTTTGTGCAAATGCCTGTACCGCCTCACTGGTAAGCTGGGTACGATTGGTGACCTGAATCACCCGTGCTGGCGGGATTTCCACCGAATCAGCGGGTGCGACTGGTTCACGTGATTGGGATGCCACAGGCGCAGGGTCTGTTACCCACGGCGCGCGTTGGGTTGGTTGCGCTGACGAAGTTGGTCGGTCATGTGATGTGACAACTTGTTGCTGACCATATAAATTATCATAGGCATCAGGAATTAAGTTTTCTTGGGCTAAGCGGCGCTTAATCGTCTCAACAAGTAGTGTCGCTAAGGCTTCTTCCTTAGCTAAGCGGATTTCTGATTTTTGCGGATGGACATTGACATCAATCAATAAAGGATCGGTGTTGATATTGATGACCCCCATTGGAAAACGTCCAACCATCAGCTTGGACCCATACCCACGAATCACCGCATTAGAAACGGCAAAATTTTTGATAAAACGCCCATTAATGAGTACCGTCAAATATTCACGCGACCCGCGGGTTAATTCTGGTAATGAGACAAACCCTGTGACATTAAATGTCTCATCTTCACCAGCAATCGCCACCATTTTTTGCGCAACGTCGCGGCCATAAATTGCTGCGACGACTTGTTGCTGATTCCCATTCCCAGTCGTTTTTAAAAGTGGTCGGTTATCGGCCGTGACCGTAAAGGCAATGTTCGTGTAAGCCAACGCTAAGCGATTCATAATATCGGTAATACGCGATAATTCCGTTTGCGGACGTTTCAGATATTTCAATCTGGCGGGTGTGTTATAAAACAAATCACGAACTGAAATGACCGTACCGCGGCGGCCGTTAGCTGGGGTCACCTGCACTTCCTTACCACCTTTGATGTGATACATCACCCCGGCTGGCGCCGCCTCAGTGGTTGTATTCAACGTTACATCCGCGATAGCCGCAATGGATGGCAACGCTTCTCCACGAAAACCCAAAGACACAATGTTGAATAAATCATGTCGATCCGTAATTTTACTCGTGGCATGTCGCGTAAATGCCAACGGCACATCTTCCGGATCAATGCCTGTGCCATTGTCTACAACCCGAATTAAAGATTGACCAGCATTTTCAACAACCACATCAATTTGGGTCGCTCCGGCATCAATAGCATTTTCAACTAATTCCTTGACAACGCTGGCTGGTCGTTCGATCACTTCACCCGCTGCGATTTGGTTCGCTAATAAATTTGAGAGTTCATGTATTTTTCCCATTTAACGTCCGTGCAACATGGCACGCCTCCTACTGTCGCATTTTTTTCAGCGCATACAATGCGTTCATCGCATCAACTGGCGTCATATTTAAAATATCCAACTGGTCCAGTTGATCTAGCAATTGTTGTGTTGACGGATCAGTTGTCGCAAGATCAAACAACGGGACCTGTTCTGATAACTGTTGTGTCGGTTGTGCAATCACCGGTGTCGCTGACTCACTGGTTACCACAACTGACTTTTGATTTTCCAGTTGCGCTAAAATATGCGTCGCATTGGCAATGAGTTCATCAGGTAAGCCCGCCAAAGCCGCCACGTGAATCCCATAAGATTTATCCGCAGGACCAGCTTGAATTTGATGTAAGAAATGTAATTGCCCATCGGCATCTTCCACCGCCCCCACATGGACATTAGTGATACCGGCATGTTGATCAGCCAACACGGTCAGTTCATGATAATGGGTGGAGAACAAAGTCTTGGCATGCACATGAGTCGTTAAAAATTCAATGATGGCCTGTGCTAAAGCCATCCCGTCATAGGTGGCAGTACCCCGACCTAATTCATCAAATAAGATGAGTGAGTGCGCCGTCGCTTCTTGTAACGCGTGGTTTGCTTCCGCCATTTCCACCATAAACGTTGACTGCCCCATCGCCATATCATCATTGGCACCAATACGGGTAAAGATTTGATCAAAAATTGGTAACTCTGCTGCTGCTGCGGGTACAAAACTTCCCATTTGTGCCAAAATGACAATCAACGCTAATTCTCGCATATAAGTTGATTTACCCGCCATATTAGGGCCAGTAATCAATTGGATATTGGTTTGATCATCTAGCATGACATCATTAGCCACAAAATCACCTGCTGGCAATAAGGACTCGACCACAGGATGCCGCCCTTGTTCAATCGTGATGTGCTGACCAGTGGTGAAAACGGGTCGGATAAAGCGGCGATTATCCGCAACGTCAGCTAAAGCAGCTAGTACATCCAAACGCGCGACTTGCTGTGCTAACGTTTGCAAACGGCCAATTTCAGCTTTTACATGTTCACGTACCGTGACAAACAATTCATATTCGCGTTCAGTTTGTTTGGCTTGGGCTTCAATAATCAACCGTTCATGCGCCTTCAATTCAGGCGTCACAAAACGTTCGGCATTGGTCAAGGTTTGTAGACGTTCATACCGATTTTCAGCCAATTTTCCAATATTAGCCTTGGTGACTTCAATGAAGTAGCCAAAGTTTTTATTATAACCGACTTTCAAAGAGCCGATACCAGTTGCCGCGCGTTCGTCGGCCTCCAGTTGCGCTAACCATTGTTGATTATCGGTTAGGACTTGTCGATAGTCATCAATTTTGTGATCAAAACCAGCTTTGATCAGATTACCTTCCCGTACACTAATAGGTGGTTCGTCCATAATGGCATCATCAATGAGGGTGGCTAAATCACCCATATCATCGAGCTGTTGCCCAGCTGCCTGAAGTAAATGATCAGCTTCTGCTAAAGTGGCTTTGATCGCCGGAATAGCGCGCAGTGACCGTTTTAACTGCACAAGTTCACGTGCATTCATAGTCCCCATCGCGGCCCGTGCCGCCAAACGTTCCAAATCATAAACTGATTTCAAATGATCCTGTAACGTGCCCCGTGTGAAAAAGTCAGTTTGAAAGGCCTGCACAAGGTCCAGACGTGCTTCAATATCAGCCTGCACACGTAATGGTTTCAACACCCATTGTTTCAACAAGCGGCCGCCCATCGCTGTATGCGTTTCATCAATTAAGCCGAGTAATGAC
>USIU01000091.1 GCA_900554745.1 uncultured Leuconostoc sp. | reverse complement strand
CGTTGTTGCGACCAGGGGACCATTTTTTAACCAGTGATGATTTATATGGTGGGACTTTCCGTTACTTTGATGATTTAGTGGTTCACAGTGGGGTGCGTTACACCGCGTGTCGTGATTTAGAGGACTTTTTGACACACATTCAGCCAGAAACAAAGCTGATTTGGCTGGAGACGCCTTCTAATCCAACCATGAAAATCACCGACATTCAAGCACTCAGTCAAGCAGTCAAAGCCGTCCGGCCAGATATTGTTATTGCGGTGGATAACACCTTTTTAACGCCGATTTTTCAACAACCTTTAACGCTTGGGGCTGATGTGGTGGTCCATTCGGCGACGAAATATTTAGGGGGTCACAATGATATTTTGGCTGGCGCGGTGGTGACGAATCAACCCGTGCTGGCCGAACAATTAGCCGCCAGTTTGGTGACTCGCGGGCAAGTATTAGACCCTTTCAGTGCATGGTTATTGTTACGTAGCTTAAAAACGTTGCATTTGCGCATGGCGCGGCATCACGAAAACGGTGCGTTTTTGGCGGACGCCTTACAGACTGTGCCGGGTGTGGGAAAAGTCTTATATGCTGGCGTTGGCGGGATGGTGAGTTTTTATTTGGCCGATGGGTATGATGTGGACCTGTTTTTGCAAGGGTTAAAAATTGGCTCGTTTGCCGAGAGTCTTGGTGGGCCAGAAACACTCATTACCATCCCCGCAGTGCAAACGCATCATGATATGAGCCAAGCGCAGCGCGATGCGTTAGGCATTTCGGATCAGTTAGTTCGGCTAAGTGCTGGGCTGGAAGATAAAACGGACTTATTGCAAGATTTAGTTCAAGCCATTGAAGGAGCGAAAAAATGAGTGATTGGACAGATTTAATTCAAGCTGCGACAACACATGATCCGTTATCAGGGGCGATTAATACACCGATTCAGTTGAGTTCGACGTTTCATCAAGCGTCATTTGAGACGTTTGGCCATTTTGATTATGCCCGGTCTGGCAATCCCACCCGTGAAGCTGGCGAAGCTGCCATTGCCAAATTGGAACACGGCACGCAGGGCTTTTTATTTAGTACGGGGATGGCTGCCATCAGCAGCGTGTTATTTACCTTATCGGCCGGGGATCATCTCGTGGTGAGCAAGCACGTTTATGGCGGGACCTTTCGGGTGCTAGAAGACATTTTGCCGCGTTGGGGGATCACCCATACGTTTGTTGACTTTAGTGATGTGGCCGCAGTGGCTGCCGCGATCACACCAGCAACCAAAGCGTTGTATATTGAAACGCCGTCCAATCCAGTATTGCAAATCACAGATATTACGGCGATTGTCGCTTTGGCAAAACAACATGGGTTGTTGACGATTGCCGATAACACGTTCATGTCGCCATTTTTCCAAAAACCTTTGGAGTTAGGCGTGGATATCGTGGTGCATTCGGCCACCAAGTTTCTGGCGGGACACTCTGATATTTTGGCCGGCGCGGTGGTGGTGAAAGATCAGCAACTGGCTGAGCGGATTTACTTTATTCAAAATGCGGTCGGCGCGACGCTAGGCGTGTTAGACACCTGGCTATTATTACGCGGGATTAAAACGTTGGGCGTTCGGCTAGCACAGTCGAGTCAGTCCGCGTTAGCGATTGCCCAACATTTAGCCCAACATCCTAAGGTCACCCGCGTCTTGTATCCTGGGCTGGCAACCCATCCAGGGCATGCGATTCATGCAAGACAAGCCACTAGTGGGGGAGCGGTGTTAAGCTTTGATGTTGGGAGTCAAGCCAATGCCCAAAAAGTGGTCGCCGCCTTAAAAATTCCGGTGTTTTCTGTTAGTTTAGGCGCAGTGGAAAGTATTGTCAGTTATCCGCCCAAGATGAGCCATGCGGAATTGGATGAAGCGGGACTCGCAGCCAGTGGGATTACCCCAGGCCTGTTACGGTTTTCCGTGGGATTAGAAGACGTGACTGATCTCATTGCAGATTTGGACCACGCCTTAGCACAAATTGAAACAGCAAGAGGAGAAAAAAGATGACAACAGCTCGGAAATTACAGTACCATTTTGATCAAGTCGGATCTTACTTGCGGCCAGACGCGTTGAAAACAGCTCGCGAGCAATACGCCAAGGGTGAAATCACGCAAGCAGCACTTTTGCAGGTGCAGCACGCCGCGATTAAAGAATTAGTTGACGCCCAAGTCGCAGCCGGTTTGTCGGCAGTGACAGATGGTGAATTTAACCGGTCATGGTGGCATTTAGACTTTCTAGGCCAACTTGGTGGGTTTGAATTTTACGATCAAGCAGCGTCGTATAAATTTCACGGTGAAAAGACCCGTTCGACTAATATTCGCCTGAATGGCCCTGTGCATGCGAACTTGAACCATCCGTTTTTTGATGATTTCAAATACCTTCAATCGCTTGTCCCTGAAGGTGTGGAACCAAAAGTCACGATTCCGTCACCGAGTCTGATTATTAATCGCGACCAGCGTTCGGATGGCTGGTCAGATTACTATCCAACGTGGCAAGCGTTTTTGGACGATTTGGCCCAAGCCTATCACGATACGCTTCAACAGTTTTACGACTTGGGGGCCCGCTATATTCAATTAGATGATACGACTTGGGCCTATCTAATTGCGCAGTTGAATGCCAATGCAGATGACCCGGCTGCACGTGCACCGTTTGAGCAAACGGCCCAAGATGATGTCTATGTCATTAACAAAGCGTTGGCCGGCCTACCAGACGATTTGAAGCTATCTACCCATATTTGCCGCGGTAACTTTAAATCAACCTACCTTTTTGAAGGGGGTTATGAACCTGTTGCCAAATATTTGGGCCAGTTAAATTACGATGCCTTCTTCCTCGAATACGACAATGAGCGTTCCGGTGATTTTGGGCCGTTAGCAGACATTTACAATGGGCGACCAAATGTTGAAATTGTGTTGGGCTTATTCACGTCTAAGTCAGCAGATTTAGAAGCCGTTGATGAGGTGGTCGCTCGGATTAATGAAGCAGCGCAATACGTGCCCAAAGCACAATTGGCCTTATCGACCCAATGTGGCTTTTCATCAACAGAAGAGGGCAATATCTTAACGATTCCTGATCAATGGCGCAAGTTAGCGCTGATTAAAACGATTGCCGACCAAGAATTAGTGACCGTTTGAGGCGTATTTTGGAGGTCATGTAATGCATAAAAAAATTTGGGTGAGCCTTGTTTTAGCGAGTATACTGGTCGTAGGCATCACTTGGGCAACGGTTAAGCAGCAACCAACCAACGTGATCACGGTGGGATCGGTGACCAGTGATGCCGATATTTGGCGTCATTTAGCACAGAGTAAGCAAGCGAAACAATTACATCTCAAGATTCAGGTGAAAGAATTTACCGATGGCCAGGCGTTAAATGTGGCCACGGCGCAAGGGCAAGTTGATGTGAATGCTTTCCAAAGTTATGGCTACTTTGATGCGTTCAACAAAGCCAGCAAAGTCGGTAAGTTAGCTAATTTAGGGACGACTTATCTTGAACCGATGGGGATTTATTCGAGCCATTATCATGCGCTGAAAGACTTGCCAGATGGGACAACGATTGCCATTGCCAAGGATTTGGCGGATGAAGCGCGGGGGTTAAAGCTCTTAGCTGATAATGGCTTGATTACCTTAGCGCCTGGTTTTGGGGCGTTAGATGGGTTAGAAAAGGTCACCAGTAACCCCAAGCATTTTAAATTCCAAGAAATTGATGACACGACTGGGGGACGCGTTGTCAAAGATCCAAAAATTGCGGCCGTCTTGATGTCTAACTCCATTTCCCAAGCCAGTGGTTTGAACGTACTAAAAGATGCGTTGGCGTATGAGCATGTCAATAGCCATACCAAGGCGAATATTAACATTCTCGCCACTGCTGAAAAACAAAGCCATAATCCAACTTATCGCAAGTTATTAACGCTTTATCACGATAAAGCTTCGCAAGCTTACATTGCAGCTAAGTATCATGGCACCAAAACCGAAGTGAACAAACCAATCAGTTATTTTAAAGGAGAACACTAATGTCAGAAACAGTTGTTGAAAGTTTTACCCTGGACCACACGAAAGTTAAAGCGCCTTATGTGCGGGTCATTGAAACCCAAGCGGGTCCACAAGGTGGTCAAATTACGAACTATGATTTACGGCTCACGCAGCCAAACGAAACGGCGATTGAAACGGGTGGTTTACACACGCTAGAACATCTCTTTGCTGGCCTTGTTCGTGATGAAATTGATGGCATTATTGACATCTCACCATTTGGATGCCGGACGGGCTTTCACGTTATTTCTTGGGTACCGTATGATGCTGAAACTTTGGCCAAAGTCTTTAAAAAAGTCTTAGAAAAGATTGTCAGTGATGAGGTAACCGCAGTACCAGCCGCAGAAATTCAAAGTTGCGGGAACTTTAAGGACCACAGTTTGCATTCTGCCAAAGCTTGGGCCGCAATTATTCTTGAACAAGGCATTTCAAGTGATGCTTTTGAACGACACGTGGTTTAATTTCAACGGGCAGTAAGATAAATCAGAGGAGTAGGCGATGCCGGTGTCCCCGCAGAAAGTATATTATTTTCATACCAATAAAATCGCCACGGCTGTCTTTTTGACGGGTAGTGGGGCGGTCGATGGTATCATGTGATCGTGTTTTGTGACGTTGCGCAACTATGACGAGACAAGAGGAGTCTGACATATGACACAAACACAACAAAAAATTGTTTTTCAACACGTGGGGTCGTTTTTGCGGCCTGATGCCTTAAAACAAGCTCGGGCAGCGTTTGCCAACGGCCAGATCACAGCTGACGATTTAACTGCGGTAGAAGACACGGCGATCACCACTTTGGTGGCCCAACAAGTGGCCGCGGGCTTAGATGTTGTCACCGACGGTGAATTTCGCCGTTCGTATTGGCACCTGGATAACTTTTGGGGCTTTGACGGCGTGGCGCGGATTAAATTTGGCGAAGGCTATCAATTTGCCCATGAAGAAACACGGGATGATTCCGCGCATCTGGTGGGGCCGCTGGGTTTTGACGCGACGACGCATCCACTCATTCGTGAATTTAAATTTCTCAAAGCCGTTGCGGATCGCTATGGGGTGGCGGCCAAAGTCACCTTGCCATCACCAGCACAGTTTTTTGCGGAGTTAGTGCGCGGGAAAAATGCCGCCCGTGTGCGAGAATTTTATGCGCAAGCGGCTGACTTTCACGTGGCGATTCAGCAAGTTTATCGTGATGAAATTCTCGCCCTGTATGTCGCTGGTGCACGTACCATTAAACTGGATGACTGTACCTGGGGGATGCTTGTTGATCCGCATTTTGGCGTGCTGATGGCTGGGCATGGCGTGTCCGTGGCTGATTTAAAAACGCTGTATTTAACTCTGAATAATGGGGCATTAGCT
>USIU01000090.1 GCA_900554745.1 uncultured Leuconostoc sp. | reverse complement strand
ATCAACGGTGATATCGCCGACACGCACGGTTTGTTCGATTAATTGGTGGATAAAGTTATGGGGTGTGGGTAGCATACCGTTCTCCAATAAATAGGTGATAAGATAATCTGAGTAATACCCAACCGAGTGCTAACCCGGCTAGAATATCACTAGGATAATGAACATTGAGATAGACACGACTGATTGGAACGAGACAGATGATGAGCGCCAAAATAGTGATCATGAGGTAGCGGCACCAACGGGTATGGACAAACTGTTGCACCATGAGAATGAGCGCACCGTAAAGTAAAACGGCGACCATACTGTGACCTGAAGGAAAGCTGTAACCTGTTTCAGGCAAGAGTTGTGGCTGTGGGCGTGGATTTTGTACCCAATTTTTAATCAAGGTCGTGCCCAGGCCAGCAAAAACAGCCACATTGGTTGCTATAAAGCTGGCCCAGCGCCATTGATGCTTGACGAATAATATCACCGTAATCACTGTGGTCAGACTAGCCGTCACCACGATACTGCCTAGTTGGGTGATGGTCATAAACAGCGTTGTTAATAATGGGGTACGCTGTTGGATCACGCGTTGGCCAAAGTGATTGAGTTGGGCTAACCAAGGCGCCTTCGTTAGGACACCAAAGAGTAGCACCATAAAGAGTAATGCGGCAAAAATCGTTAAAAATAAGTCAAAATTTTGTTTCTTAAGCATAGTATATAGTATACCTGATTTACAGAAAACGTGATATAATTAGAGCATTATATTTAGCATTAGTACACATCGCGTGGCATTCAGAAAGTAGACGGGGATGCAAGTCTACCAAGCAACATGTGGAACTCGGTTAAAGCAATTGAGAGTGAACTAACAGTAGCTTTTGACGTGGCGTCGCGTTAAGACTTTTGAGGCGTAGCAATACGTGAACATAGGTGGTACCGCGTTAAAACGCCCTATGTCATACTTTTTAGTGTGACATAGGGCGTTTTTTAGCCTAAATGTGATTAAATTTTTTCAGGAGGAACGTGATGGGCCGTTAAAGGCCTGTCACAGTAACATAGCATGCCATACGAACACCAACAAATCGAACAAAAGTGGCAAAAGTTTTGGGATGAACAGCAAACTTTTGCGACCACAGATGATACCAGCAAGCCCAAGTATTATGCCATGGATATGTTCCCTTATCCATCCGGTCAAGGCTTACATGTAGGACATCCTGAAGGGTATACGGCTACGGATATTATGAGCCGCTTTAAGCGTGCCAACGGCTATAACGTTTTGCACCCAATGGGTTGGGATGCGTTTGGTTTGCCTGCGGAACAGTATGCCATGAAAACTGGACATAACCCAGCGGATTTTACCAGTGAAAACATTGATCATTTCCGTGAACAAATCAAGGCTTTAGGCTTGTCTTATGATTGGAACCGTGAAATTAACACCACGGATCCCGACTATTATAAGTGGACGCAATGGATTTTTGAAAAGTTGTACGAAAAGGGCTTAGCCTATGAATCAAACATGATGGTCAACTGGGATCCAATTGACCGTGTTGTGTTGGCTAACGAAGAAGTCATTGATGGGAAGTCAGAACGTTCTGGTAATCCAGTAGAACGTAAAGCCTTGCGTCAATGGGTCTTGAAGATTACGGCGTATGCTGATCGCTTAGTTGACGATTTGGAAGACTTGGATTGGCCAGAAGCGATTAAAGAACAACAACGCAATTGGATTGGTCGCTCAAAGGGGGCAGCTGTCTTCTTTGACGTAGCCAATACGGACGCCAAGATTGAAGTGTATACCACACGTCCCGACACGCTCTTTGGGGCAAGTTATATGGTGTTGGCTCCTGAACATCCATTGGTTGATCAAATTGTTTCACCAGAACAAGCGCAAGCAGTGGCTGACTATCGCGCAGCGATTGCCGCAAAATCAGATCTTGAACGGACGGATTTGAACAAGGATAAGACGGGTGTCTTCACTGGGGCTTACGGCATCAACCCAGTCAATGGTGAACAATTGCCAATTTGGATTGCTGATTACGTGTTGGCTTCTTATGGGACTGGTGCCATCATGGCCGTCCCAGCACACGATGATCGTGATTATGAATTTGCGCAAAAGTTTGGCTTAGACATCAAGCCAGTGATTGCTGGTGGCAATATTGACGAAGCACCTTATACAGGTGATGGTGTGCATATCAATTCCGAATTCTTGGATGGATTGGATAAGGCAACGGCTATTGATACCATGATTACTTGGCTGGAAGCCCATCAAGCAGGACACGCACAAACAAACTTCCGTTTGCGTGACTGGGTCTTCTCACGCCAGCGTTATTGGGGTGAACCTATCCCCGTCATTCATTGGGAAGACGGCACAACAAGTCTTGTACCGGAAGCAGAATTGCCATTGCTTTTGCCACGCGCCACTGAATTACGGCCTTCCGGCAATGGCGAATCGCCATTAGCCAACCTAACGGATTGGCTTGAAGTAACGCGTGAAGACGGTGTCAAGGGGCGTCGCGAAACGAACACAATGCCACAATGGGCTGGTTCATCATGGTACTTCTTACGCTATATTGATCCACGTAACCAAGAGCAATTGGCCGATCCTGAGAAGCTAAAGTATTGGATGAATGTTGATTTGTACGTTGGCGGGGCTGAACATGCTGTGTTACACTTATTGTACGCGCGTTTCTGGCACAAGTTCTTGTATGATCTTGGCGTTGTGCCCACCAAGGAACCTTTCCAAAAGTTGGTTAACCAAGGGATGATTCTTGGGGAAAACCATGAAAAGATGTCTAAGTCAAAGGGCAACGTGGTTAACCCTGATGACATCGTGGCCGAATTTGGGGCTGATACACTCCGTGTGTATGAAATGTTCATGGGGCCATTGACACAAAGTAAGCCATGGTCTGAAGAAGGCATTACTGGATCTCGCCGTTGGTTAGATCGTGTTTGGCGTTTGTTGATTGATGACGACGGACAATTACGTGATCGAGTGACCACGGTTAATTCTGGGGAACTTGACAAAATTTATCACCAAACTGTGAAGAAAGTGACCGAAGATCTTGAAAATATGCGCTTTAACACCGCTATTTCTCAAATGATGGTGTTTGTCAATGACGCCTACAAGGCCGATTCTTTGTATCTTGATTACATGACTGGCTTTGTACAATTGTTGGCACCATTTGCCCCACATCTTTCGGAAGAACTTTGGGTGCGTTTGGGACAAGAAGCTTCGATATCATATGTGGCTTGGCCAACTTATGATCCGGCACAGCTTGTTGAAGATACAGTTGAAATTATTTTCCAAGTGAACGGTAAAGTGCGTGGAAAAGCAATAGTAGCACGTGATATCGATCAGGATGGTATGATTGCGGCGGCCAAGGCCGATGATAATGTGCAAAAGTTTATTGCAGATCAGACAATCCGTAAGGTCATCGCTATTCCTGGCAAATTTGTCAACATTGTCGTTGGCTAAAATGTGAATTAAAAAAATGATTTAACATGCTGGTAACTTGTTACCAGCGTACATAATGCAAGAGGAGTACACAAATGACGGATGAACAGCGTCCAAGCGATTCAAAGATGCAAGGAAAGCATGTTGATAAAATCAATGTGGATGGCCAGATACTAAGTGCAGATGAAATTCTCGCCCGAGCCCGGCAACGCCTCCAAGAAAAAAAACAACCACATCATGCAACCAAACGGCAGCCACAACCTAAGCGCGCGCAGACATCGGCGCAACCGACTACCGAACAACTAGCGGCGATGCAAGCGCGTAATGAGCAGGCCCGGCAAAACATCCGACAAAAGAAACCCCAGTTACAAGCTACACAAGTAACAGATCCATTTGCTGATGACATCAAAACGGTGGCGACAGCGCAAAAAGCCAATAAAACGCAACCTAGTACGTCAACGTCAACACATGATGATGCGCAGGCAACGCTAATCAAAGGTTCTGCTTGGTTGTCCGCAGGCAATATCATTTCCCGTATTCTGGGGGCGGTATATATTGTGCCCTGGATGGCACTCCTTGGTGCCGACTCGAATCGCGCTAATGGTTTGTTTGGACAAGGGTATAACATTTATGCCGTTTTCCTAGCCATTGCAACGTTTGGGGTACCAGCAGCCATTTCAAAGTTGGTGGCACAATATCATGCCCGGCGTGATGTTCATCAATCACGTCAATTAACGCGCCATTCATTGCTACTAGGTGTCGTTTTAGGGATGATTTTTGGAACGACTATCTACGTGTTGACACCTTGGTTAGCCATGGGCGATGCCAATTTTATCCCGGTGTTGCATTCTTTGGCACCGGCCGTTGCGATTTTTCCGTTAATGTCGATGCTACGCGGAATTTTTCAAGGCTATCAATTAATGAATGTGTCGGCTTTGTCCCAAATTGTCGAGCAGATTGCCCGGATTGTTTATATGTTAGCAAGTGCCGTGATCATTTTAAAGGCGACGCCTGGTAATTGGAGTGCGGTGGTTGTGCAGTCGACTTTTGCGGCGTTCATTGGCGCGCTCTTTAGTATGTTGGTACTGGGGTGGGGCTGGATTAAGTATCATCATATTGTCATGCAACCGATGCCACATGATGCGCCACGCGTAAAAACCCCAACGTTAAAATTAATTCTAGACATTTTAAAAGAATCTTGGCCCTTTATTATTATCGGCTCAGCGATTACATTATTCCAATTAGTCGATCAATACACTTATTTCAACGTGATGAGTCATTTCTTTGCCATGACAAATGCGCAGTTACAGACAGATTTTGCGTTGTTTAGTGCTAATCCAAATAAGTTGATTATGATTATTGTGCCATTTTCAACGAGTATTGCGGCAACGGCATTGCCTATGCTGTCGGGTAGTAAGGCGACTTTAACCCACGCCGATATTCAGCAGCAATTGAAGCAGGTGATTAAGTTGTTTGCAATTGTGATGTTGCCAAGTGCTTTGGGTATGTTTGCGATAGCGTCACCGTTGTATAAGATGTTTTATCCAATTGATGTGTCCAATCAAGAGGGAATCTACTTATTACAGTATTCAACTATTTTGGCTATTGTCTTTAGTTTATTTATGTTACTGGCGTTTATTCTACAAGCGTTATCTGAAGTGTCCATCGTCATTAAAGCATTTGCCTATGGGTTACTGGTGAAAGTTGCCTTGCAAGTGCCTATGATTCGGTATTTTGAAGGCATGGGAGCATTAATTGCGAGTGTCATTGGGATGACCATTGCCATTGCCTTTATGTTAAATTATCTGAATGCGGCCTACGGTGTGTCATTGGGATCACTTGGACAAGAACTTTGGCAATTGTTTATGGGTGCGCTCGTGATGGCCGCAGTTGCCTATGGGATTGTCTTTGTGATGAGCAACTTTGTGTTCCCGATGGATACCAAATTGACCGTGACGTTGACGACTTTCCTAAGTGCCGGAATTGGTGGCGTTGTGGTGGCCATCATTTA
>USIU01000089.1 GCA_900554745.1 uncultured Leuconostoc sp. | reverse complement strand
TAGCTGAAGCAGCAATTGGGAAGATAAAGTCACCACCAGTTTTGGCGATATTGGCTAACAATTGTGTTTCAATCGCTGGGAAACTTTGATGCAAGCCAGTAATCACAATGGCTGAATAGAATGATCCAAAGATACCATAACCAATAAAGCCAAATGTTGTCACCATCCAAGTCAAACCATCAGTGATGCCGTTTGAGATCACGCGCAAAATTGGTCCAACAACAATGAACGTTACGAATCCGGTAATCAACATCGCAAGCATTGGCGTGAAGGTAAAGTCAATCGCCCCTTTCAAGTGCTTGTGGAAGAACTTTTCCAAAGTGGCAAGAATAAAGGCCACCCCGATAATTGGTAACACTTGACCTTGGTAACCGGCTTGGGCAACATGCAAACCAAACAAATCCCAAGTTGGCATCTTACCCGTGGCAACAGCTTCAGCGACGTTATAACCGTTGACCAAACTTGGCATCACCAGCATCATGCCGGCCGCAGCCCCAAGAATTTCACTCCCGCCAAACCGGCGTGTAGCTGTAATCCCAATCAAAATAGGTAGAAAAGCAAAGGGGGCCGATGCCATTAGGTTAACCATCTCAGCTAGGCCGGTGATTTGTGGAAACATTTGCACCAATGACTTTGGCCCAAACATCCCCGCACCGGTCAAGATATTGTTTAACGCCATCAATAGACCACCAGCCACCAATGCTGGAATTAACGGTACGAAGATATCTGACAGGATTTTAATCAAATCCATGATTGGATTTTTCTTACCAGCTTGTGCTGCAATCTGTTTCAAATCATCCGTTGACGCTTGTTTAACGCCAGTTAGCTTCACAAATTCGTCATAAACGCCATTCACATCACCAGGCCCAACAATGATTTGATACTGACCATTTGCATTAAAGGTCCCCTTCAAATCCGGATCATTATCTAAAGCCGTTTGATCGATTTTGTTGACATCTTTGACAACAAGACGTAACCGTGTGGCACAGTGCGCTGCAGCAATAATGTTGTCTTGGTCGACCGCGTTTGCCACGCGCTTTGCTACTTCATCATACTTCATTGGATTTCCCTCTACTCTGTTTAAAACGAGCTGTTAAAACAGCACTGCCAATCTTACAAATACGTATTACGGAACCGGTTCTTTATTACACTGTTATTGTAACCGCTTACAAAATATTTTGCAACCCCCAATTTTTTTTGATGAATATCGCAACAACCGTTGGTATTTCTGATATGATTAAGGTTATGAATAAGAAAGTCACAATTAATGACATTGCCAAAATGGCAAATGTTGCCAAAAGTACCGTGTCTCGCTATCTCAACGGTGGCTCTGTCAGCGTTCAAACCCGACAAAAAATTGACCGTATTGTGAAAGAATATCGCTATACACCCAATACTTTTGCGCAAAGTCTCAAACAACAAACAAATCATACCATTGGCGTGATTGTGCCACGATTGGACTCCATTGCCCAATCGGACATGCTCCGCGGCTTAGACGAAAATAATCACGATGATACCTTTTTAATTGTCAATGCCTATCAAGATCCCGATCGCGAATTAGCTGCAATTGAAAAACTCCATTCCCAAAATGTTGGTGGGATCATTTTGCTCACGGCGAATTTAACCGACGCCATTCGCGACGCTTTAATGGCCTCACCTTTGCCCATTGTGATTCAAGGTCAGGACGAACCGCATTTCCATCGGGTCATTATGGCTGATCGTCATGGCGGTGAAGCAGTTGGCGCTTATATTAAAACCCTCCAGCCCAAAAATGTGTTGCTGCTCAATGTCGATGCCAAAATGGATCACGCGGTTGGTTATGAACGGTTTAAAGGTATTAAAGCCGCCTTAACCGACATCCCCCATACCGAAGTGATCACCGATTTTAAACTCGATATCGCCAAGCGCGATGCGAAGACTGCGATGGCAGCTGAACAATTCGATTTAGTGATTGGTGCAACTGACCGCATTGCCGTAGGCGCAATGCAAGCGGGTTACGCGTTGCATCAAAAGCCGCAATATATTGGTTTTGGGCAATCATTTTTTAGTGAAACCGTTACGCCCAACCTCACCAGTTTTGAATTTAACTTCTTTGAAGCGGGTAAACAACTCTATGAGCTTTTTATCAAAGTCCGTGATGAGAATCCTCAAACCATCCAACGTGTCGTCATGGATGGGCAACTGGTGATTCGTGAGTCGACGGGCTCAAAGCCATAAAAAAAGCGTGTGTCAAAATGACACACGCTTTTTAAAATTATTGATCACTCTTTAATACGCCGCCAACTGCGTAACGATCTTTGGGCATTTCACGTACAATGACGTGGACTGCTTCGCGCGCTGCGCCAGCATCTTCAACAATCACATCCGTGATGTCTTTCACCATTTTGGCGAGTTGGGCTTGTGTGCGACCTTCTAATAATTCAACTTGTACAATAGGCATCGTTAGATATCCTTCCTTTGTTCGACTTCAATTTGATCTAATTGCGCTTCTAATTGGAGCTCAGCTTCAATTTGCGCTTCTACCGTTTCGAATTTTGGCACGGCCACGGCTTTTTTCATTTGCAACTGACGATCAGAGTCAAAGAATTCCCCTGACACACTGACCGTACTCATGAGATTGATAAAGGCTTTAGGATCTGTCCGGTGAACAATTTCCTGCATTTCAACCAATTCATAACGTGATAAGACCATCATCAAGGTTGTTGAATCACGCTTGGTATACGCCCCTTTTGATGGCAAAATGGTAATCCCGCGAATGAGATCCTTATGCAATGCCGTTACCAAATCGTCACCTTTTGACGTCACAATCATCGCTGTCAACTTTTGATAACCCGTATAAATGGCGTCAACGGCACGACCCGTGGCGTAAATACCAATTAAGGTGAACAAAGCATTTTGCCAACCAATATAAGTCCCAGCCACAATGACGACAACAAAGTTAATCCCGTTCATCAAGGCACCGATGGATTTACCCGTACGCTTTTGCACGACCATCGCAACAATATCCATCCCACCAGTCGAAAAGCCATAACGCATCGCTAAGCCAATGGATACCCCTAACAATAAACCACCAAACAATGAGGCGAGCAATGGTTCAGTCGTCAAAGCTTGAGTTGGGGCAAGAATTTGCAAAAATGACACAAAAATTGAATTCAAAAAACTCAAAATTGTAAATTTACCACCGATTAACTTCCAGCCAATAATCCCAATTGGGATGTTGAAAATCATAATGAATACACCGGTTTGGACATTCATATGAAAGACTTGCGCAAAGAAAATTGCCAAAAGCTGCGCAATCCCGTTAAACCCACTTGAGAACACATTATTCGGGATTAAAAAGGCATTCAAAGCTAAGACCTGGACGCAGGCGCTTGCGATAAATACAATCGCAATTAGCCAAGCTTTTCGCCAGTCAATTGTTATGTTTTTCATGTCGTTGACACGCTCCTCAGTCTATTAAAACACTCCCTTTATCATAACAAAAAAGCTACGACTTGTCGTGGCTTTTCTGATGAATTAATGTGCCCTAATGGCTAAAGTAGCCGCCATTAATAATTTTCAAGATAGGCGTCAGTTTCCCATTGTGACACAAACTGACGATATGATGTATATTCAATCTTCTTAGCTTCAATAAATTTGTCGGCAATGTGTGTACCGATAGCCGCAACCATCGCATCATCCTTGGCCAATTCACGTACAGCAGCTAACAATGTATCTGGCAAGTCCGTGATACCAGCCTTTGCGCGTTCTGTTTCATCCATCAAGTAGATGTTCTTGTCCACTGAAGCCAATGGTTCAAGTTCATTCTTGATGCCATCCAAACCAGCAGCCAAGACTGCAGCTAATGTGGTATAAGGGTTGGCTGTTGGATCAACTGAGCGCAATTCCAAACGGGTTGACTTCCCACGTGAAGCTGGGACACGCACCATTGGTGAACGGTTTGAGGCAGACCAAGCCACATAGACTGGGGCTTCAAAGCCAGGCGTCAAACGCTTGTATGAGTTGACTGTTGGGTTAGCCAAGGCAGTAAAGGCTGTGGCGTGCGCTAACAAGCCACCCAAGAAGTTATAGGCTGTCTTTGACAAGCCCATTTCATCTGAGGTATCTTCAAAGGCGTTTTCTGAATCACGGAACAATGACATGTTCGTGTGCATCCCTGATCCGTTAATACCAGCAACTGGCTTTGGCATAAATGTCGCAAAGTAACCGTTCTTACGCGCAATTGTCTTCACAACCAACTTAAATGTCTGGATGTTGTCCGCAGCTTCCAAGGCCGAAGCGTACTTGAAGTCCACTTCGTGTTGGCCTTCAGCGACTTCGTGGTGGGCTGCTTCAATTTCAAAGCCCATCTTTTCCAAAGTCAACACGATTTCACGGCGGACGTTTTCACCCATGTCAAGTGGTGCCAAGTCAAAGTAACCACCCTTATCGTTTAATTCAGTTGTTGGGTTACCATTTTCATCCAACTTAAACAAGAAAAATTCTGGTTCTGTCCCAACGTTAAATGATGTGAAGCCGGCTGCTTTTGCTTCGTCCAAAACCTTGCGCAACGCATAACGTGGATCACCAGCAAATGGTTCGCGATCGGCTGTGTAGATATCAGCGATCAAACGGGCAACCTTGCCACCATGTTCATCAGTGGCCCATGGGAAAATCATGAATGTTGACAAGTCAGGGTAAAGATACATGTCTGATTCGTTAATTCGGACGAATCCTTCAATTGATGACCCGTCAAACATCAAATTGTTGTTCAACACTTTGTCCAATTGTGATGTTGGCACTTCAACGTTCTTGATTGCACCAAAAACATCGGTAAATGTGACACGGATGAACTCCACATTTTCATCCGCAACAATTTGCTTAATTTCTTCTTTTGTATATGACTTGCGTGCCATGATTTTCCTTTCTTCCTACACCAATATTGAAATGCTTGGCATTTCAAAACTAACGACCAAACCGACCAATTTGCGCAAATTCCTTTTGCAATGATCGACGTAATGCTGTTTCCGAATCAGGTTGCCCTTCTGCTTTGCGGCGTTGCTTTGCGAAGATTTCTTGAATATCTTTGATTGAATCACCCGCATCTAGAAAATCTTTAATTTCTAGTAAGCGATCCACGTCATTCAATGAAAATCGACGCTGACCGCCCTTCCCGCGATTTGGCGTAATTAACTGATTTTGTTCATAATAACGTATCTGACGATCAGTTAATAAGGTCAATTCACGGACGGTGCCAATCGGTAGAATCGCTAAATTTCTTCTCAATTCACGTTCGCTCATTTAACAACCTCCGTTAACATATCTATATTTTAAGCCAAATCTGGCAATTTTGATCATACATGTTAGCTTTTATAACATGACTTAGTTAAACCCCTTGATTCGCACATAAAAAAGCGCGCTCAAAGCACGCTTACTTTGCATCATACCATGTCTTACCATAATGACTTTCGACCTGCATCGGCACA
>USIU01000088.1 GCA_900554745.1 uncultured Leuconostoc sp. | reverse complement strand
ATCGTGGTCAGTTACGTTTATATCAGCAAGCCTTGCAACAAGAATACCCAACTTATACCTTCCATGAACCCCAGCTCGTGGCTTTGAGCGTTGGTCGCGTCGTGAGTTTGGGTGGTACAATAAACACATGATAAATGCGATTCAGTTACAATTTAAAAAAGCGCCCGTCACAGTGAGTCTGGTGGCCATTAGCGTGGCGATGTTTATGGTTGAGTTCATCCTGGGGCATGGGCAAACCACCAATGGCCAACTGTTGGTGGCGCTTGGGGCCAAGTGGGGACCCGCAATTGCCGTTGATCACCAGTACTAGCGTTTACTGACACCGATTTTTTTGCATGCTGGTTGGCTACACTTAATCACCAATATGCTAACGCTTTGGTTTATTGGTCCGCTTGCCGAAGCAGTATTTGGGCACCGTAAATTTTTAGGCTTGTATTTATTTGGTGGCGTCGTGGGGAATATGATTTCCTATCTTTTCACACCATTCACGGTATCTGTTGGCGCTTCTACAGCATTATTTGGGCTGTTTGGTGGGTTGCTAATGTTTGCTAGTCAATTTCGCCATGAACCAGCCATTCGGGCTCAAGGGACCACGCTATTACTCTTTGTCGGGTTGAATTTGATCACAGGTTTTGGGGCTAATGGCGTTGATATGTGGGGCCATATTGGTGGCCTTATTGGTGGGATAATGTTTGCGGTGATGGCTGGTTTTTATGGTCGTTCAGGACGGTTTCCATTATATATGCGCTTGACACTTATTGGCGTAAGTGTCTTGTTCGTCTTGCTCACAGGATTAGCAGGAGGTGGTATGAAATGAAAAACTTTTATGATATTTTAACTTATCTCAAACGGTTTGGGGTTTACATTCATGTTGGGAAACGCCTGTGGGATATTGAAGTGGCTGCATTAGAAGTTGATAATTTATATAAGGCTGACGTGATTGACCGTCACGAATACGCACGGATGAAGATTATTCTCGTGCATGAGCATGAATTAGAGGTTGCCAACCCCAGTGATTAACGTGCATGAAAATTGTTTTGAAAACTATGAAAACGCTTGCATGTCATGCGTGTTTTCTGTTAGAATAAATGGGTAATAAATTTCTTAGGAGGAAATGTATGTGGCCAGGTCGGACATGAAAGTGCCCAATCATGATGGCGACATACACCAAAAAACAATGGCTAAAGATAAGCTCATCGGTGTTGACCTTGGTGGGACAACAATCAAATTTGCAATTTTGACTGATGCAGGTGAAATTCAACAAAAGTGGTCAATTAAGACCAACATTTTTGACGAAGGGTCACATATTGTGCCTGACATTATTGCGTCAATTAATCACCATCTTGACTTGTACCAATTGGATCGCGAACGCGTCATTGGTATCGGGATGGGAACACCTGGTACGGTTAACCGTGAAACAGGGACCGTCACAGGTGCCTACAACTTAAACTGGAAGACAGAACAACCCGTTAAAGCTGACATCGAAGCAGGCACTGGTTTGCCATTGACGTTGGATAACGATGCCAACGCTGCCGCGCTTGGTGAAGCTTGGAAGGGTGCTGGTAACAATGATGATGATGTGTCATTTGTGACACTTGGTACTGGTGTAGGTGGTGGTTTGGTTGCCAATGGGCAATTGATTCACGGAACAGCCGGCGCTGGTGGTGAAGTTGGCCACGTGGTTGTTGAACCAAATGGCTACTTGTGCACATGCGGTAACCGTGGTTGCTTGGAACAATATGCGTCAGCGACAGGGGTTGTGCATTTGGCACAAGATTTGGCAGAAGCTTACGTTGGGTCATCAAAGTTGAAGCAATTGATTTCTGACGGTGACGAAGTGACATCAAAGATTGTCTTTGATTTGGCAAAAGATGGTGACTTCTTGGCCAATGAAGTCGTCGATAAGGTCGCTTACTACTTAGGTTATGCCACAGCGGCAATGTCAAACATTTTGAACCCATCAGCTGTTGTTATCGGTGGTGGTGTGGCTGCCGCTGGTGAATTCTTGCGCGCCCGTGTCGAAAAGAACTGGCAAACATTTGCTTTCCCAACTGTTCGCACGTCAACACGTGTGAAATTAGCAGAGTTGGGTAATGATGCTGGTGTGATTGGTGCCGCTTCATTAGCGCGTGTCTAACAATCTAAAATGATGCAAAAGACAACCGTTCGGTTGTCTTTTTTTGCGCCATATTTTAATAATCCATGCTTAAAAGCTTAAAAAAAGGTATAATGAATAGTAATTCTTATTGAAAGAATGATCTTAACTTGACTTTTTTGATTTAGAAAGAAGATATTGAAACATGATTACTTTAAAATCACCAAGAGAAATTGAAGCCATGCGCCAATCTGGTGCCATTATTGCGGGGATGCATCATATGCTCCGTGATTTGATTCAACCCGGCATTGATACTTGGGAAATTGAAACAAAGGCACGTGAATATATTGAAAGTCACGGTGGCGTTCCGTTGCAAATTGGGTATGAAGGCTTTAAGTATGCCACGACCATCAGTATTAATAACGAAGTGGCGCACGGCTTACCACGAAAAGGCCTTAAATTAAAAAACGGTGATCTGGTTAAGGTGGACACTGTCGTTGGTTTAAACGGGGCGGTCTCTGATTCAGCTTGGTCTTATGCAGTTGGGGAAGTGTCACCAGAAGTCGCACAATTAATGGCGGTGACCAAAAAAGCGATGTATCTTGGGATTGATCAAGCCGTAATCGGGAATCGTATTGGCGATATTGGGCATGCGATTCAACACTACACCGAAGTTGAACATGGTTATGGCGACGTGCGCCAATATATTGGTCATGGTGTTGGCCCAACGATGCACGAAGATCCGCAAGTCCCACACTATGGTAAGCCAGGTCACGGCGTGCGTTTGCGTGAAGGTATGGTCATTACCATCGAGCCGATGATTAATCTGGGTGGCTGGGAAGTTGAAACAGATGACACAGAAGCCGACGGCTGGACTGTTTCAACGCTTGATGGCTCATGGTCAGCACAATATGAACACACCCTAGCAATCACAAAAGATGGCCCTAAGATCTTGACGAGTCAAGATCCGGAATTTGATGCCAAATATTTGTAAAAGTGAGTTAGAAAATTGAAAATAAAGCCAAAACGTCGATCATACTTAATTGCAAAACGATGCATCGATATTGTTTTTGCATTATTAGGCTTGATCGTGCTGTCGCCGATATTTTTGATCGTTTATATCTTATTAAAAGTTGATAGTCCGAAGTCGCCGGCATTTTTTAAGCAACAACGGGTTGGTCGCAACGGGAAAACATTTGATATTTATAAATTTCGTTCAATGGTACCCAACGCAGAAGAAATATTAAAAGCTAACCAAGCACTGTATGACAAGTACGTTGCCAATGGTTATAAGTTACCAACGAAGGAAGATCCGCGCATTACCAAATTAGGGTCTTTTTTGCGCCGATCAACAATTGATGAATTACCACAGTTTTGGAATATGCTCATTGGGGATATGAGCTTGGTGGGTCCACGGCCAATCGTTGCCGAAGAGTTGAAAGAATACGGCGATCAAGTCGCCTTATTTCTGTCCGTCCGACCAGGTGCGTTAGGGTTATGGCAGGCCAGTGGCCGGTCATTAATTGAATATCCAGAACGCACGCAAATTGAATTAGAATACGTTGCGAATGCTGGTTTTTGGTATGACATTAGTATCGTGTTCCGCAATATCATTGCGATATTTAAATCTAAAGGCGCCTATTAAAGGCCCCCAGTATGGGTAGCATGCATGACAGATAAAACGCAAATTTTAATGGCAGCGCATAAAGTTGTGCCGGTGCCAGAGCAAACAATTTATACACCCATTCAAGTTGGGGCGGCGCGATCAACGCAACGTTTTTCGGGCTTTATACCAGACAATACCGGTCGCAATATTTCTGAAAAAAATCCGTATTTTAATGAACTGACCGCCATTTACTGGGCTCGTCATAATAGTGATGCTGAGGTAATTGGTTTGGTGCATTACCGGCGATTCTTTTCGTTTTCCCGGCAAAAAGATTTAGCTCAGATTTTAACTTCGGCACAGTTGGCATCATTACTGGAGAAATCTGACGTGATTGTCCCTAAAAAACGGCGTTACTGGATTGAATCCAGCGACTCGCATTACCGACATGCCCATCATGAGGCACCACTGGATGTGTTACGCGAGGTGATTGCGACAAAGCACCCAGATTATTTGGCTGCCTTTGATCGTAATATGGCCCGTACTTGGGCGCATATGTTTAACATGTTTATTATGCGGCGTGACCGCTTTGATGCGTATGTTGACTGGCTATTTGATATTTTATTTGCCGTAGAAGCACGCATACAAGCCGATGTTGAGACCTGGGACGTGTACGAACAGCGCGTTTATGGGTTCTTGAGTGAACGGTTACTGGATGTTTGGCTAGAAAAAAATCAGATTCAGTATCAGGAAGTGCCTGTTATTTTTATGGGGAAGCAAAATTGGTTGCGTAAAGGTGGCCGATTTGTCGCCCGTAAAATGGGGTTTGGTCGGTCATATTAAAGTGATCGGCTTTTTTTTGCCCAAAATAAGGCTGTAATCGGACAAATGGTAAGCAAAGCTGGCCCAATCAGTAAGCTGACATGATTTTGATATACAAAACGGTCGGGTCTCAGGTATAATAGAACTACTATGACAAATAAATTTAATACGAAGAATTATGATTACTTAGTTGTTGGTGCTGGCCCATTTGGCATGATTTTTGCCTACGAAGCTGCCAAGCGTGGTAAGCGCTCGTTGGTGGTTGAAAAGCGCCCCTATATTGGTGGTAACATGCATACCCATACTGAACATGGGATTACGGTGCATGATTTTGGTGCCCACATTTTCCATACAGATAACAAAGAAGTCTGGGACTACATTCGCCAATTCGCTGAATTCAATGGTTATCAAAACCAAGTGGTGGCCAATTACAAAGGCACATTGTACAACCTGCCTTTCAACATGAACACGTTCTATCAAATGTGGGGGACTAAGACACCTGCTGAAGCACAAGCCAAAATTGCGGAACAAAAGGCTGCGGCTTTGGCTGACTTAGGTGATCGTCAACCCCGTAACTTAGAAGAACAAGCCATTTCATTAATTGGCACGGATATTTACGAAAAGCTCATCAAAGGGTATACGGAAAAACAATGGGGCCGTAAATGTACAGAATTGCCAGCTTTTATTATTAAACGTTTACCTGTGCGTTATACATATGATAACAATTACTTTAATGATCGTTTCCAAGGTATTCCTATGGGCGGTTATACGAAGATGATTGAACGCATGTTAGAGGGCATTGAAGTCCGTTTAGGTGTAGATTTCCTTAAACATCGCGATGAATATGAAGATTTAGCAGATACGATTATCTATACAGGTCCTATTGATGAGTATTTTGATTACTCTGAAGGTGTATTGGAATATCGTGGACTTCACTTTGAAACTGAACGTCTTGAAGCGGAAAATCATCAAGGTGTT
>USIU01000087.1 GCA_900554745.1 uncultured Leuconostoc sp. | reverse complement strand
GCAACGCGCACGCCATCTTCATCGTTGAAATCTGGCTTGGCGTAAATGGCATCCATTTCCGTCTTAACTTCATACAAACGTTTGTGGCCTTGAATCACTGTGTCCAACACGGTAAATTCATCAAAAGCAAAGTGATCTTGCTGCAAAGATGACATCCGTTCACCTTCACCAATCGCAATCACACCTTCTGTTGGTTGCAATTCACCTTGTAATAACTTCAAAAAAGTTGACTTTCCGGCACCATTGGCACCAATAATACCGTAGGTATTACCAGGGGTCAACTTTAAGTTAACATCTTGATATAATTTAGGGCCAGCAAAGCTGAAGCTCATGTCTGATACTGTGATCAATTAAATTTCCTCCATTGTCGCTGTGTCAGGTTATATTATCTAGACCGCCAACACAGTTCTGTAAAAATACCTGTTATAACTATAACAGAAAAAGCGCGAAAGGTCGCGCTTTTTCATAACTTTATTCCGATAAAATCCCAGCGCCATCTGGGATTTTCTTACGATTTGAAACCACCTTCAACCGGTATCTGGAACGTTTCTGAGTCACCAGAATCCAAATCATGAAAACCATTTTCAATCGGAATCAAGTTTTCATCTGGATCATCTCGTGTATCACCCAAGAAAGTAAATAGGCTTAAGACAACGTATAATATACTGAAGTAAAAGCCGTAGGAGATCGACACTAACCCTAACCAAAGTGTCGCAACCAGGGCAAAAATGACTGGCATCAACACTAATGTCACTGGAGAATAGCCATGGCGACGGACATCATAGCCCAGATACAACATGTAAGCACTATTGATGATGATATAAATCACGATCACCTTGTGCAAGCTCGTCCAGTTGGCCAGCTCACCCAAGAAAGGGAGACCCCAGCCAAAGATAATGGCAGCCAACCATTGATAACCATAATATTTTTTAAACGTCTTCTTCATCCGTGACCACCTTTAATAACAATTTTATCTTATTTGATTATATTACAGGATGCGTTAATATCGTAGCCCTATGTTATGTTTTGTGGCAAAAAATTAATTTAATTCTTTTAAAACACTAATAGCCGATAAGGCATATAACGGTGCCGTTTCGGCACGTAAGATACGAGGCCCTAACCCTGCTGCTTGAAACTCATGCGCAATCAGAGCTGTCACTTCATCGGCCGTCAAGCCGCCTTCCGGACCGAACACCAGCGCCAAATCTGCGCCAGTTGGTAACGGCTTGACGACTTGTATGAGCGTGCTGTCTTCACCTTCACGAGCTGATTCTTCCCAGGCAACGATCCCCGCTTGCTTAGGCAACGCCAAAACGTCCTCCCAAGATAAGAAATCAATGGTCGGAATCATTAAGCGGTGTGACTGTTCTGCTGCTGCTTGCGCAATTTTTTCTAAGCGGGCTGCTTTTTTAAGCTGTTGTTTACGCCAATCAGCGACTGTGCGAGTCATCGTTGTGAAAATGATACGGTGTACCCCCAGTTCAGTGGCTTTTTGGACAAACCAGTCAGACCGATCATTTTTCAACGGTGACACAATCACTGTGACGTTTACTGGTAATTCGACCTCGTCTGTTAACCGTGAGACAACCTTTAGCGTGATGTCATTTGGCGTCATCGCCACGACTTCCCCAATCACGACTTCTTGGTCTTGACTCACAAATTCGGCTTGTGAGCCAATCCGTGCGCGCAACACTTTACCAAAATGCTTGAAAACATCTTGGTCAGCCGTTAGCACAATCTCATCAGCGATGGGTTGCTTCAGAAAATAACGTTGCATTACTCCGTTTCCTCTCGTTTTGCAATATAACTATGCCACTCACCCATTTGTGCCTTTTGCATCACACGATACCCATGGGCCACGAGTTCCTGCTCAATCTCTGGGGCAATCGCATCATAAATCCCAGACACTAAGAAATAACCGTCTGGTTTTAGCAGCGGGATCGTTTGTGGGATAAGTCGTGTAATCACATCGGCTAAAATGTTGGCCACAATTAAATCAACTGGGGCAATCGTCACGTCAGCTAATAAATCACTTGCGACAACTGGAATATCTTCAGCTACGGGATTTAACGCAAGATTTTCTTTGGCAACCGCGACCGCCATGTCATCAATATCTGTGGCTAAAATTGGGCCAACACCTAATTGTCTCGCCGCAACTGCCAACACACCAGATCCCGTCCCAACATCAATCATCGACTCGCCACCACGGACAACCGTTTCTAGTGCCTGCATCATCAGCTGAGTTGTTTCATGAGTGCCAGTACCAAACGCCAACTTCGGATCCATGACGATGGGCTTTTCATCGGCTTGCTGTGGTGTAAACGGTTCCCAGGCTGGTACAACCGTTAAATGACGTGTGATGCGTTGTGCATGATAATACTGTTTCCAATTATTTTCCCAGTCAGATTGCGCAATACCGTTGATTGTGATTGTCGCTGGCGCTGCTTGAATACCAAAGCTTAACAGCTCATCTAAGTCTGCCCGAATCGCAGCTAAACGTTGCGCTAGCTGCTCATCATCCGCAAAATAAGCAATGACTTGCACCTCAGATGCATCTTCAATTTGAACACCATCCGCGCCAGCGCGTAATAAAATATCTGAAACAGCTTCAATGGCTTCGGGTTGGGTTGTAATTTGTACTGCTTGCCAGTTCATCCTATTGCCTCATGTTTCACCACTACTTTACCAATCATGTGTCCGCCTTCAACCATCGCAGTGGCTTCACGCAAATTTTCAACAGTTAAACCGTCAAATGTTGTCGTGAGTGTCGATTGCACAATATGTTGATCAATTAAGTCCGCGACAGTATTCAAGGCTGCACCCTGCGACGCCATATCCACGCCATAATTGCCCTTGGCAAACATAAAAATCCAGCTAAACTGGGCGCCAATATTTTTCAATGGTCCCATATCAATTGGCCCAGTCGTTTCAACGATACTAGCAATCCGACCAAAGGGCCGAATTGTTGTCAAAACCAGTGGCCAATACGTATTGGTATCTTGCAAAATCGCAATATTGTCCACTTGTTCATGTTGAATTTTAAGCAATTGAGCTTTGATATCTTGCTGATAATCTAAGATATAATCAGCTCCCATTTGCTTCACCCATTCGACTGATTCCAAGCGTGAAGCGGTGGTAATCACTGTCATGCCTAAATATTTTGCAAGTTGAATGAGCATCGATCCTACACCACCAGCACCATTTAAGATTAAGATACTCTTACCGGCTGCGGCTTGGGCTGTGATTTCATAGCCGAAAGCGTCATGCAAAATTTCGACTGCGGTAATGGCGGTTAATGGCACAGCAGCTGCTTGCGCAGGTGTCAAAACACGAGGCGCATGGCCAACCAATCGTGCATCTACAACTTGATAATCGGCATGGGCACCTTGTTGTTTTTGTGCGCCAGCATAATAAACTTGATCGCCAACGGCAAAATTTGATACTGACGCACCAGTGGCAACCACTTCACCCATCGCATCAAAACCTAGGATACGAAAAACACCCGTATCTTGATAATTTTGCCGCATTTTACTATCAACCGGATTAAGACCACTAGCAGCTACTTTAACTAACAATTCATGCGCTGCTGGTCGTGGTCGCACTATTTTTTTAGCCAGAAAAACATTGGGATCTTCAATTGGTAAGGCTTCAACGAAGCCAATCGCACGCATTTTTTCCTGCCCGAAAGGCCATAATTGTTTGAAAGTATCAAATAATGACATCTAAGACTCCTATTCTGCTAAGCCAGTATTTAAAATATTATTGAGTGTTTCCTTTGATACTTGATAATCACCATGTAACCAACGGCCTGTATAAAGTAATGTCATTTTAGCAGTCGCTGGTTTTGCCGTTGGCAACTGATCCTGTAACACCTGTTGCCAATTATCCGATACCATTGCATAAGCCACCAGGCGCAATTGTGGTTCAGATAGTTTGTGAACTTCGTCAGCCTTTTTATTCAATTCACCGTCGACATAGTCGCGCACTTTCTTTTGAGCTGCTGGTAAGTCAATTGGCACCACCGTATACGTTACCGTCGCATTATGGTAACGATCAAAGGTGATTTTTTGAATACGGAAATGGCGATCATGTTGTAAGGTTGCCAAGTAGCGTTGTGACAGCGCGGCCATCACCTCTGTCTTGCGATAAGTTTTACCATCAAAATCCACTTGATCAGCCACGGCCTCGCCATGATTTAACGCTTGTTGGATACTAGTCGTAATCTCCTTTTGCCAAGCTGCTGCGGTTAAATGCACCACATCTTTGACATTAGGCGCCGAAGCCTGTCCAGTCAAACCAAATGATAAGGCTGTAGTCGCCTCTTTTTTGGCTAACTTTTGCCGAGTTGCTTGGCTGACACCGTCGTAATTAAACCCTATACGCGCAATCGCAAAACCGACAACCGCCAGCATGACAAGGACTGACAGCGTGACAATAACCACCCGATAGCGTTGCACAAAAGTCTTTTGCGCCCCACCCCAATATTTGGCAACACGTGATGTTGGTTTCTGCTTAGTTTCCTCGGGCATATTGTGTATCATCCTCCGTCTTCAACACCGCCATAAAGGCTTCTTGTGGCACATCAACTGTACCAACAGACTTCATACGGGCCTTACCACGCTTTTGCTTATCCAACAATTTAGCGCGTCGATCTGGATCACCAGTATGAATTTTGGCCGTCACATCCTTACGATAGGCTTTAATATTGGTCCGTGCCAAAATCTTTGCCCCAATGGCTGCCTGCACTGGGATTTCAAAGTTTTGTCGCGGAATAATTTCCTTCAGCTTTGACGTGATGATGCGACCACGTTCAGCAGCAAAATCACGGTGCACAATGAAACTCAGCGCATCGACTTTCTCAGAATTGAGCAAAATATCAATCTTAACCAAGTCTGACGGACGATAGCCAGAAATCTCATAATCGAGCGATGCATAGCCTCGTGTACTTGATTTTAACTTGTCAAAGAAGTTAAAAATAATTTCGGATAATGGCATTTTATATTTAACATTAACACGTGAGGCATCCAAATATTCCATTGTCTCAAATTCGCCACGCTTACGTTGGGCTAACTCCATCACGGCGCCAACATACTCATTGGGGACCATAATTTGGGCATCAACGTAAGGTTCTTCAATCGCTTTGATCTTAGAAGCCTCCGGCATTTCAGAGGGGTTTTCAATGGCTAGTGTTTCACCGTCATTAGTCAACACACGGTAAGTCACTGACGGTGCGGTGGTTACCAAATCTAAATCAAATTCACGTTCTAACCGTTCTTGAATCACATCCATGTGCAAAAGGCCAAGGAAACCAACACGGTAGCCAAAACCTAGGGCTTGTGACGTTTCTGGTTCAAATGTCAAAGCCGCATCATTGAGTTGCAACTTTTCTAACGCATCCCGCAAATCCGTGTATTTGGCATTGTCTGAAGGATACAAACCGGAATAAACCATTGGTGTCATGGGCTTATAACCCGCCAACGGTTCAGAAGCTGGGTTAACCACACTAGTAATGG
>USIU01000086.1 GCA_900554745.1 uncultured Leuconostoc sp. | reverse complement strand
ATTTTATTGGCTCAAATGCGGATTTGCCCATTGTTGGTGGCTCAATTCTCACCCACGATCATTTCCAAGCTGGGCGCTATGACTTGCCGATGGCGAAGGCGGCGATTAAGACGCCAATCACGCTGCCGGGGTGTCAAGTTGCGTCAGCTGCGGTGTTAAATTGGCCGATGACGGTGATTCGGTTAGTCGATGCCGACCAAGCAAACATCCTTCATGCGGCGCAACAAATTATGACAACCTGGGCAACTTATAGTGATCCCGACTTAGATATTCGGGCTTTTGATGCACAGGGTGGCCGGCACCATACGGTCACACCAATTGTCCGTTTTCGGGATGGCCGCTATGAACTCGATCTTGTTTTGCGGGATAACAATGTGTCAGCGATGTATCCTGATGGTATTTTCCATCCCCACGCCGATGTACAACACATTAAACAAGAAAATATTGGGTTGATTGAAGTCATGGGTTTGGCGATTTTACCACCAAGGCTAAAAAGCGAACTGGCAGTTGTCAAGGCGTACTTATTAGGTCAAGTTGACCAGGTAGCCCCAAAGCATCAAGCATGGGCTGAGGCATTACGGGCTAACACAACGATTACGCCTGAAAATGTCGATTCTGTCATTAATGATAGTGTTGGGCACATTTTCGAGCGTGTCTTAGAAGATGCGGGCGTCTATAAGCATGATGCGGCTGGAGAAGCTGGTTTGGCCCGTTTCCTGCATACTGTCACACAAACCGCACAACTATCAGATTAAAAAATTTGAAAGGGCAATTATCATGGAAATTTTAACACAACCGTTTGGTGAACAAGCAACCTGCTACACCTTAATCAATGATCAGGGGGTGGCATTGCGCGTTACGGACTTTGGTGCGCGTATTGTGAGTTTACGGGTGCCACTGGCGACTGGTGAACGTGAGTTAGTATTAGGGTTTGATAGTGCTGAAGAATACCAACAAAAAGATACATTTATTGGTGCCACTATTGGGCGTGTGGCTGGTCGGATTGCCGGCGCACGTTGGTCATATGATGGCGTCGACTATCAATTTGAAGCCAATGAAAATGATAATACCTTACACAGTGGTGTGATTGGGTTTGATCAACGCTACTGGCAAGCGACACCAGCAGTAACGCCAAATGACGTGCGCGTGGTCTTCACTTATGTCAGTGCGGCTGGCGAAAATGGTTTTCCTGGTCAAGTGACCGCAAAAGTCACGTATGCTTTGGATAATGAGAATGTTTGGCGATTAACGTATGAAGCGGTGACCGATGCCCCAACGCTCTTTAATCCAACCAATCATGTTTACTTTAACTTGACGGGCGACCCGGCACAAAGTGTTGCCGCTCACCAACTCAAAGTTGCGGCTGACCATTTTGCGCCGATTGGTGATCAGAACTTAACGACTGGGGCAATGCAATCAGTCGCTGGCACCAGTTTTGATTTTCGGACGGCAAAACCGGTGCGTACAGCAATTGAGAGTTCAGCCGACCAAAATCAACGGGTTGGGCATGGCCTGGATCATCCGTTTTTGCTACAAGACACACACGGCGCCCCACAAGCTGAGTTGTCAGCGCCAGATGGTCTTATTCACGTGGCCATGACGACAACGGCGCCAGCGGTGATGGTCTTTACGGGTAACTTTGGAGATG
This sequence comes from uncultured Leuconostoc sp., assembly GCA_900554745.1. Taxonomy (GTDB): domain Bacteria; phylum Bacillota; class Bacilli; order Lactobacillales; family Lactobacillaceae; genus Leuconostoc. The sequence goes on along the minus strand of USIU01000086.1, from coordinate 3,874 downwards.
ATTACCAGGTGCCAATGCGTCACTCCTATTTGAAAAATCATGGGGGCATTACCTTAGAAACCCAAGCCGTACCAGGCGCTGAGCGTTTTGCGCAATATGGTGACATTGTCCTGACACCGGCAACCCCCTATCACCAAGTCACCGCATTTAAGTTGGACTTTTAAAGTAAAGGAGAGCACATGACAACTTTACAAACGATATTGGCGCGTCGTGATTGGGAAAATCCAGTTGTGACCCAATGGCACCGCCTACCGAGTCATACGGAGATGACCTATGATGGGCAGGTACAGTCACTGAATGGGCCTTGGGGGTTTAATTATTTTACGCAGCCTGATGCTATTGATGATATATGGCGTGTGCAAGATTTACCGGATGCAAAACCCATCACCGTACCGGGGAATTGGCAATTAGCCGGTGATTATGACGTCCCGTTGTATAGTAATGTAGCCTATCCGTTCCCCGTGACGCCACCAATCGTGCCTGACGAAAACCCAGTGGGTGCTTATTCAAAGACCATTCAAGTCGATGAAGCGTGGCTGGCTGCGTCAAGAGAGACACATATTGTCTTTCATGGGGTAAGTTCAGCATTTTATCTTTGGGTCAATGGGAATTGGGTTGGCTACTCAGAAGATAGTCGCTTACCTGCCGAATTTGATCTAACCACATATTTAGTGGCAGGGGAGAATCGCATCGCCGTTTTGGTCCTGAAATGGAGTAAAGCCAGTTATTTTGAAGATCAAGATATGTGGCGGCTCTCGGGAATTTTTCGAGATGTTGAATTACTCAACATGCCCAAGGTCCGTTTGTCAGATTTTAGGGTTGAGACCCAAGTTGCCGATGATTTGGATGATGCGGTGGTCAAAGTACAGGCGGAAATTGCTGATGTGGTCAATCAAACCTTACAAGTACGGGCGACGTTGTCTTGGGATGGCTTAGAAATTGCCTCAGCTGCAACAACATTTGGCAATGACTTAGTGGATGAGCGTGGGGCCAATGCCCACGACGCCAGTTTGTCCCTGCCAGTTCATCAGCCGAAACTGTGGTCAGCAGAAATCCCACAGCGCTATGACTTAACACTGACATTGTTTGATGATGAGACGGTTTATCATACGGAAACGAAAAAAATTGGCATTCGCCGGGTCGATATCAAAGATGGCCTATTACGTTTAAATAACCAGCCATTGCTTATTCGCGGGGTGAATAAGCATGAATTCACCCCAGAAACGGGCTACTATGTTGATGAAGCGACGATGTTAAAAGACATCCGACTACTCAAAGAGCATAACTTCAATGCCGTGCGGTTGTCCCATTATCCTAATGACCGTCGTTGGTATGACTTGTGTGATCAGTACGGGCTGTATTTAGTCGATGAAGCCAATATCGAGACCCACGGCATGACGCCCATGAACCGACTGACCAATGATGCGACCTATTTGCCTTTGATGTTGGCGCGGGTGACACGCATGGTGCAGCGCGACTATAATCATCCTTCAGTCATTATTTGGTCACTGGGCAATGAGTCAGGCTATGGGCACAACCATGATGCGCTGTATCAGTGGATAAAACAAGTGGATCCATCGCGTCCGGTCCAATATGAGGGCGGCGGGGCCGATACCCCAGCCACTGACATTATTGCGCCGATGTATGCCCGTGTCGATCAAGACCAAGTGGCGCCTGTGAATTCAAAATGGGCGATTAAAAAATGGCTGAGTCAACCGGGCGAAACCCGACCACTGATTTTGTGTGAGTATGCGCACAGTATGGGTAATAGTTTAGGGGGATTTGCGAAATACTGGGACGCTTTTGAGCAGTATCCACGCTTGCAAGGTGGTTTTATCTGGGATTGGGTCGATCAAGGACTATTGAAAAATGAGACGACGGGTGAGGCATTTTATGCTTATGGGGGCGACTTTGGCGATTATCCCAACGATCGGCAATTTAGCTTAGATGGCTTACTTTTCCCTGACCGGACGCCTAAGCCAGCCTTACTAGAAGCGGCCTTTTGCCAGCAATTCTTTGGTTTTGCTTTGGTTCGGACGCCCACTGGGCGTGTCGAATCCTTACAAGTGACCAGTAAATACCTGTTTAAACACGTAGACGATGCAATTTTGCAGTATCAGTGGGTAATTAATGGGATTGCGCAACCAATGGCTAGTCTACCACTTGATTTGCCAGCTGGTGCTACTGTGACGATACCCTTAGCGATGCCACAGGTCGCAACGGGCGAGGTCATCTTGAACGTTAACATCATTCAGCAAACACCAGACGGTATCATTCGGCCGCAAACGCGTTTGGCTTATGATCAATTTGTGATTCAAAATCGGCCACTAAAACTGACCACACCGGACAAGCCAGGTGAGTTACCACCCATCGTTGAGCAAACTACCGAAGCTGTAACCATTACGGCTGGCCAGCATCAATTTGTTTTTGATGCGACACGTGGTTGGTTAACACAATGGTATTTTGCCGGGGTTAGTCAATTGTTGACACCATTAAAGGATCATTTCACACGTGCAGCTCTCGATAATGATATTGGCGTGAGCGAGGTGGGGCATGTGGACCCCAATGCCTGGTATGAAAAGTGGCGTGCCAGTGGTTATGATCAATTACAGCCGCGTTTGGGTGCATTTGACGTCACGACCAACGCACAGGGTGTTTTGATTACGACCCAGCATGATTTTCTGTCACCGATTGATCAGCATGTGATGCTCCAGTCAACGAAACGCTACCAAATTTCACCAACTGGCACGTTAGAGTTACAAGTTGATGTCTGGCGGCAAATTGCCGATCCGGCACCAGCCCGTATTGGCCTGACGGTACAATTAGCGACAATCCCAGAACAGGTGCAGTATGATGGTTTCGGACCGATGGAAAATTATCCAGATCGGCGGGCAGCAGCGACCAAAGGGCGCTGGTCACTACCGTTGGCTGATTTATATACACCGTACATTTTCCCAAGTGAAAATGGGCTACGCACCGGCGTGACACAGTTGCGCTTTGGACCACATGCGTTACAAAGCGCGACGACGCTGAGTTTTAATTTATCACCGTATAGTCCACAACAACTTAGCCAAACAACCCACCGGCATCGTCTTAAGCCGGAAGCAGGTGTTTGGCTGAACTTAGACGGGGCGCATATGGGCATTGGGGGGGATGATTCATGGTCACCAAGTGTGGCCCCCGAATATCTTTTATCGACGGATCATTTTCATTATCAAGTGTTGTGGCAATTGCGTGCGCCGCGTTAAGTGACAAGATGTGTTCTTTGGAACACATCTTTTTTTGTGGGTTGAAAAGGGTGACTCACGGATTTTGTTCAGCTTGTTGAAGTTTTTTAATCCGGCGTTTTAACGTCGAGAGGCTAATACCCGTTTTTTGGGCGATTTGTCGATACGACAGACCATTTTGATGTTGCTGGTGCGCCGCTAGAATTTCCATATCGGAATAGGTCTCTTTACGCCCTTCTCGGAAATACGGGTTATGGCGTCGGGCATACGCTTTGCCTTCTTGTGTGCGTGTCAAAATCAAATCGCGTTCAAACTGTGCAAAGGCAGAAAAAATGGTGAAAATAAGCTTGCCTGTAGGGCTTTCGTCAATGAGCCCTAAATTTAAGATGTGAATGGCCACGCCCTGATCAAATAAATGTTGCATGACTTCAAGTGCCTCATGGGTATTTCTGGCGAAACGATCTAGCTTGGTCACGACAAGCATATCGTGGGGTTGCAACGTTTTTAAGAGTGTGTCAAAAACAGGTCGTTCAGTGGTTGTGCCGGTATATTTTTCTTTGAAAATTTGGTCAACACCAGCCTGGGTTAACTGCGCAACTTGGGCTTCAAGATGTTGGCCTTCTGTGCTCACTCTAGCATAGCCGTAT
>USIU01000085.1 GCA_900554745.1 uncultured Leuconostoc sp. | reverse complement strand
TGGCCTTGAATACAAAACAGGTTAATGCTTTGGTGGCTTATTATTTAAAAGACACACATACAGATAACTATACTTTTCGGGTTGGGGAAACCATTACGCTGTACGGTCAAACTAAAATGTTGGGCGATACGTTTCGTTTTGGCTTAGCGATGACACCAGAAGTGACTAAAAACGGGAATGTGATTTTAACGGCAAAATCCTTACGCGTCGGTAATTTACCATTACCCATCAGCGTGGTCATGCAGTATGTGAAACGGAGCTATCATGCGCCGAAATTTGTGACAATCAATCCAGGGAAACAACAAATTTTTATTGATATGTCAAAATTGCCAGTCACAAATGGCTTATCATTCAAGGCAAAGATTATTGATTTAAAAGCTGGGCAGTTTGTTTTTGAAGGGGGACTTGAACATGGCAAATAGCGCGCGTTCATTTTATGATTGGTTGATGACGAATCGGAATGCCGTTGCTGCTGATGATATTCAGCAGTTTGCAAATAATGCTTTTTTGGATTTAACTTTTCCCAAGCAAAGCACGGATTTTGAGGATATTTCCAATTATTTAGAAGAAAATGCGTCCTACTTGACTGAAATGTCAATCTTTGATCAAGCATGGGAGCGCTATCAAGCAGTACGATAAAAAATAGGATGGAGGAGATGCTGGCGCTATGCGTCAGTCTCAAGCACGAATATGGCACAAATTATTCAATGGTTCCCTGGTCATATGGCCAAAGCCTTTCGCCTAATGCGCGAAAATTTAAAGTTGGTGGATGTGGTTTTTGAATTGGTGGATGCGCGGATTCCTGAAAGTTCGCGCAACCCAGAAGTCGACAAGCTCATTGGCACCAAACCACGGTTATTGATTATGACGAAAGCGGATTTAGCCGATCCAGAGCAAACTCGCGCGTGGAAGCAACACTTTGAAGCGCAAGGGCATACGGTATTGGTTTTGGATACCCGTGACCCACGCACACCGCAGTTGGTCACAAAAGCGGCACGTCAGGCTGTAGCAGCTAAAAAGGTGGCCCAGCTGGCCCGTGGCATCCAAGACCAACCGATTCGCGCCATGATTACGGGGATTCCCAACGTTGGCAAGTCGACTTTATTGAACCACTTGGTGATGAAAAACGTGGCGCCAACCGCCGATCGGCCAGGGGTGACCAAGAAAGTGGCTTGGCTTAAAACACCGACAAAGCTTGAATTGCTGGATTCACCCGGTGTTTTGTGGCCAAAATTTGAAGATCAAACTGTGGGCTTGAAATTAGCCTTAACTGGCGCCGTCAAGGATACGATTTTTGCCAAGGATGATGCAGTTTTGTTCTTGTTGGATTTCTTTCGGCATTATCGACCAGAGGCAATTATTTCGCGTTATCATTTAGCGGCGGATGTGTTTGATGAAGCTAGTGTCCAAATTTTGCTTGATATTACGCAAAAACTGGGCTTCAAAGATGATTATGAAAAGGCCAGTGAACGTATTTTAAATGATTTGCGTAAAGGCAAACTCGGACCGTTTACTTTGGATTTACTGGATGTCTAAACCTGATGGCTGAAACGATTGCACAAATTAAACAGCACCTTAAAACAATCACGGATGCGACAGACCCACGGTTGACGATCTGGCGACAGGATAGTCGAGCGGGGGTTCAACACGCATTGCAACAATGGGATAAGCAACAATTGAAATTGGCGGAAAAGCGTGCTAATTTTAAGCAGCGGTTTACCTTTGAAACCCAACAATGGACCCAAGGACTGTCCCACGTTGCCGGCGTTGATGAAGTGGGCCGTGGGCCACTGGCTGGTCCGGTGGTGGCAGCAGCGGTCATTTTACCGCATGACTTTGCCGAACTGGACGTGATTGATTCTAAGCAGTTATCTGAAAAAATGCGCGACCGATTATTTGACAAAATAATTGCCCAAGCGGTGTCAATTGGGATTGGCATTGTCGATGCGACGGTGATTGATCAGATTAATATTTATGAGGCGGCACGTTTGGCCATGACCAAAGCCGTGGCTGAACTGGCGCCAACACCAGATTATTTATTACTGGATGCGATGACCTTGCCTACCGATGTGCCACAGCAATCCTTAATTAAAGGGGATGCACGCAGTAATTCGATTGCGGCGGCAAGTATTGTGGCCAAAGTTACCCGAGATCGGCTAATGGCAGATTATGATCGGCAATATCCTGGTTATGGCTTTGCGCAGCATGCTGGCTATGGGACAAAAGCCCATTTGGCAGCATTGGCAGCGCAAGGCGTAACACCGATTCATCGGCGGTCATTTGCGCCTGTGAAAGCGCTGTTGACTGGTGAAAGATAGGCATTTAAAAATACCAAACACCTTGTTGTGTTTGGTATTTTTAGTTGGTAGCGCATCAAAAGTATTTACAGTCGCAAGACGAGCGCTTATAATTAAGGTCTGCGAAAAAATTAAGTGATTACTGCGCAAAATAATAGATTTTTTTATCAAATGACTTGCAACGTCGTCAAGCTTAACATCTGGCCAGGACAGGTGTTCGTAAGAACGAGCGCAATATCAATGAGATGTTGGCCAATGGAGAATAATGATGGTAACTTTATTAAAAAGTCAGGCAATTTTTGATGTTGATACCCAAACAACATTTGCGGGGGCGATTGCCGTTGATGGCCAGCAGATTACCGCAGTTTATCGTGATACTGTTGACGAGACCGGCTTTGATGATGTGCATGATTTTGGAGAACAGATGATTTTACCAGGATTCGTTGATGCCCATCAACATCCTGATGTCGCGGCGCTTATCCAAGCGGGTGCGGTGACCACCATTGAAGCTGGGACGATACCAGCAGTATTAGCGCAATTAGCCACTGTGACCGCTGTATCTGGTTGGCAAATTGCCATGGGCTACTATGCGAGCGAATTTGCCACGGATAAGATGCCAACCGCGGCTGATATTGATGCCTATGAGGCCGACTTACCGGTGATGTTAGTAGCTGGCGATGTGCATTCCATTTGGTTGAATAGTGTGGCCCTGGCTAAAATTCAGATATCGGCAATGGATTTAACAGTAACTGGTGGTGAAATTTTCCGTGATGCTGCTGGCCAGATGACAGGCTTTTTTACCGAAGGGATTGCAACCCATATCTTCAATCAAGTGTTAGCCTCATTGCTTGATGATATGGCTGATCACTACTTAGCGTATTTTCAGGCGTTAAATCAGCAAGGTGTGACCAGTATTGGCGTTTTAGCCGTTTCTGGTCGAACTGATCAAGACCTAGTTCATGAGCAGCTATTTAAAACGCTTGAACAAGACATGACTGTGCGGGCCGCATTGTTTCCTGGTATGCGTCAGAATGAAACACGTTTACGGGCCTTGTTAGCACATTTTGAAAATTCGGATCGCGTTCAAATTGCGGGGACGAAACAATTTTATGATGGTGTCACCAGCACCAAAACGGCTTACATGGTAGATGACTACACGCCTGGTTCAGGTGACAAAGGTGCGCCAATGCTACCAGATGACACATTGCATGCCTTGATTGCGCGTTCTAATGCCTTAGATCTGCCCATTCGTGTGCATGCGATTGGTGATCGCGCTATTCGAGAAACGCTCATGGCCTTTGAAGCAGCTGAAAAATCAGCGCCTTTGTCAGCAGGTAAGCGCAATGTCATCGAACATTTGGAAGTTTTTAATCCAGTTGATTTACCACGACTTCAACAGACCAAAGCCATTTTATCTGTGCAGCCCAGTCACGCGTTGATTGGGTATGAGGTATTGCCGCAGGAAGTCGGTGTACAACGTTTACCTTGGATGTTTACTTTCCGAGACTTTATTGTGAATGGCGCTACTCTGGCATTTGGGACGGATGCGCCGGTAGTGATTGGACAAACACCACTGCAAACTATTTTTCAAGCGGTAACACGTCGGACGCTGGCCAATGAGGCTGGGGTCGGCTTTGGCTTTGAACAGGGCGTGACAATTGCCCAAGCGATTACAGCCCATACGTTACACGCTGCGCTGGCTAATCAGCAACAACGCGTCGGGCGGATTGCGCCTGGGTACTTTGCTGATTTGGCGATTGTTAGCCAGAATTTACTCACAACCCCACCAGAACATTTGTTAGCGGTCGAGCCAATCGCCACGATGTTTGACGGTCAATTTGTCTGGGAAAAATAAGCAAAAGCAACGCCTGATAGGCGTTGCTTTTTTGTCTATAATAACGTGACTTCACGTTTATTTAACGCGATGATGCCGTTGCGCGTTAACTTTTTGAGTAGCCGACTCAATGTTTCAGGCGCAATTTGCAAAGAGGCAGCGAGTTCTTTTTTAGTAACGGTTAATTGAAAGGTTTTGGTTTGTTGTGCTGCGGCCATATCTTGGAAATATTGCAACAACCTTTCGTCGGCATTTTGTAAGGACAGGCTGATTTGACGTTGTTCCAATGTGGTCAAACGTTCACCATAGGTATTGAGCATTTGAATTGCTAGACTGGTATTTTGTTGCAATAATTTTTGAAAATCAGCCCGACGAATCATGCAAATTTCTGAATCAACTTTTGCCCGAGCAAAATGATGATGACGGGTATCGGTAAAGAGGGCGGCTTCAATATCCATTTGGTGGGCATGCAAAGAATACAACAGGAGTTCTTGACCACTGTCGTTAATGTTAAAAATATCAACTTGTCCTGAATCCACTAAAATGAGCGCAGATAAATCATCATCCGGTTCGTAGATATAGCTACCAGCAGGATAGCTTTTTTGATGGACAGAAATGTTAACGAGTTGGGTGATGATATCATCGGCTAATTGTGAAAAAATTGGGGCTGCTTTCACGCAGTTAAATTCTGAATGTGACATTTTTCACGCTTTCTTGACTTAAGTCAATTATTTTGAGGTAATTTGATTATACAATAAAATTATCAAGAACGGAAAGTTCTTATGGAGGGTACACATGAAAGTTGTTATTATTGGCTCAACCCACGCAGGTACAGCCGCAATCAAATCAATCAAAAGCCATCATCCAGAAGCTGAAATCGATGTTTATGAGAAGAATGATAATGTGTCTTTCTTATCATGCGGTATCGCTTTATCAGTTCAGGGTGAAGTTAAAAACATTGACGATCTCTTTTACTCATCCCCAGAAATCTTAAGTGATTTAGGTGCTAATATTCACATGAAACACGAAGTAACACATGTGGATACGGCCAACAAAACGATTACCGTCAAAGATTTGACGACTGATACCGTGACCACGGTATCATATGATAAATTAGTCGCCACGACTGGTTCATGGCCAGTCGTACCACCAATTCCAGGCATTGAAGATGATCGTATTGTGCTATCGAAGAATTATACGCATGCCAAGGCATTGCTTGATTATGCGAATGATCCAAAAATTCAACGCGTGGTCGTCGTTGGTGGGGGTTATATTGGTACAGAACTTGTGGAAGCCTTTAATGTGAAGGGACGTCAAGTGACGCTAATTGATAATCAACCCACTGTTTTGAACCGCTACTTTGATGCTGAATTTACGCAAAATGTGGCGGACCTGTTTGTCGCACATGGTGTGACGGTGGCAACTGGCCAACTCGTACAAAGCTTTGAGAATACGCCAGATGCTGTGATTGTGAAAACAGATCAAGGCGAGTATCCAGCTGATTTGGTCATTATGTCAGTCGGGTTCCGGCCAAACAC
>USIU01000084.1 GCA_900554745.1 uncultured Leuconostoc sp. | reverse complement strand
CCAGAAAACCCTGGTCAAGACACACCGGTTGTTTATCACAAGGATGAAACACCAACACCAAAGACAGTAACTGTCACACCAGAAACGCCAAAGCCAGTAGTGGTGACACCAGAAGCGCCTAAGACTGTAGACGCTACGCCAGTCACACCACAGGTAGCACCAGTTAAGCACCAGCTTACGCCACAAGCTGACAATGCTAAGGCGCCTGAATTACCACAAACAGGTGAAAAGCAAAATAACGTCGTAACTACTGTGGGCGCAGCTATTGTAACTGGCTTATTGGGAATCCTTGCCTTTGCTAAGAAAAAGAAGGATGACCAAAAGTTCTAATTATTTGGTGTCGAAAGAAGAGTCGTTAGACTCTTTTTTTGTTTGGGTGAATGCTGATGATACTGTTGATAATGGCCTAATGATATTTTTGCTATTGTCTCATGAAAACCTATGCATAATTTTAGTTGCAAATTAACCAACGATATATCAATATTTTTATATAATAGTTGCGTATATATTGAAGACCAATATAAATGGGGATAAAGAGATGTGTACAGAAAAGATTATGATTATTGGTGCAAGTAATGCAGGTCTAGCAGTTGCACAAAATTTATATCAAAGTGGGAAAAATTTTGAGATCACGATGATCGATAAGAGTAAAGATGTCGGGTACCTTGGTTGTGGCACACCCATTTTTTTAAGCCAACCAGACCGCTCGTATCATGCCTTTTTTTTCAAAAATATTGCTGAAATCAAGCAGCAACTCACAAAACTTTATACTGAAACAACCGTTGAAAAAATTGATTTTAAACACAAGCAAGTGCTGATTAACAATTCACAAGGCCAACAACAGCTCACGTATGATAAATTAGTTTTAGCAACTGGTGCCGAGCAGGTTAGCTTAGGAATTGCTGGCCATGAACTCCAAGGGATTTATCAAATTAAAAATTTGCAAGAGGGATTGGCGGTTAATCAACGTTTAGCTTCTGATTCGGTGAAAAATATCGCCATTATCGGCGGTGGCTATATTGGGGTTGAAATTGCGGAAGCTATTCAATCTCGGGGGAAAAATGTTCGCATCTTTGAGGCGAAATCACATACGATGATGTCGCACTATGATGAGCCATTTGGTGAACGTGTTGAAGCACGTCTGCGCGATGCGGGGGTGCAAATACACTTGGATGAAGAAGTGATAGCTTACAGTGGTGAAAATGGGACAGTGAAGCAACTGACAACACCATATCACACTTATGAGACTGCTATGGTTATTCTAACGATGGGCTTTTTACCCAATACAGCATTAGGACGTGAACAGTTAGATCTCTATACGAATGGGGCTTATATTGTTAATGATCAACAACAGACCTCAGAACCAGATGTTTATGCTGTTGGTGATTGCGCGACATCGTATTCAAATGTGTTACATGAACTCGTTGTCAATTTCTCAGTTTCTGATGCAATGCGCGGTGCGTATGTTGCAGCACAAAATATGATTGGCGAACCGACGTCATCTGGTGGGACACAGCGTACCAATGCGATCACTGTTTGTGGGCTAAATCTGTTTTCAACTGGTGTCACGGTTAATGAAGCTGAACTATACGGTATCGACTATCAGTATGTTGACTATGAAGATTGGCAAAAACCGACTTTTATGCCACATAATCATCAAGTGAAGCTGCGCTTAGTGTATCACGCTCAGAATCGCCGGCTTATTGGCGCTCAAATCTGCTCTGAAGTGGATCAAGCTGGTGTCTTATATCTGCTATCCTTGGCGATACAGAAAGAGGTGACGATAGATGAATTAAAGGTGTCAGACTTTTTCTTTTATCCAACTTTTAACCAACCCACTAACTTTTTAATTGAGGCTGCACGTTTAGCCAAATAAGGCAAAAACCCGCTAAGTTAAATGACTTAGCGGGTTTTTGAGAACTTATTGCGCATCTTCAGGTGCAATGCCGTAGACCTCGATGTGGAAACCAGTGATATTGAGGGCGCTAGCTTGTCGAGCGGCTTCAAGTAAGGGCGCAACATCAAAGTTTTCTGCGTCGATAATAGCGTTTGTTTGGGTATCGATAATATGATAATGGGGTTGACCATAGTAGTCAAAGTGACGTTTACCGTCATTCAAGGTGTCAATTGCAATCACAATCCCGGCCGCAACTAAGCGTTCAAGGGTATTATAGATTGTTGCCAAACTAATTTCTGGTAGATCGCTATGGATCATTTCAGCGGTCGGATGGGTTTCATGGGTCATGAGATAGTCCAAAATAGCGAGACGTTGACCAGTTACTCTTAACCCGTGTTTTTTTAAAATGTCGCGGTGTGTTAGTTCTGTCATAACGGCCACTCCTTTGCTTATCATGTTTAGTATACCATGCCAGTGCATCTGATTTTGAGTTAAACGCGGCGTATGTGTGTGGCTAGAAACAAGCAAGATGCTTCGAACATTTTTTAGGTCATATGACGTTTTTTTTGGCATAATAGAGATATGTTAAATCAAGTGAAAAATTATTGGCAGAAACTAGATCAACGTTGGCAATTGGCGACGTTAGGGGCGTTGTTTTCGCGTGCGCAAATTAACTATGTTGGGCCAACTTTTGCCTACTATGCGCTATTGACAGTTTTTCCAATGCTAATGTCGGTTGCCATGCTGGTCTCGATTGCCGATGTCAGTCAAGCAACGCTGATGACCACATTAAACAGTATGTTGCCCCAAGATGTTGCTGCGATTGTCCGGCCTATTTTTAAGTCGGTCATGGCTTCTAAACAAGTGACGTTATTGTCTTTTTCAGTGCCGTTTACGTTATGGACTGTTTCACGGGTGATTGCGGTTTTTCGGGTCTCGTTCAATCGGATTGCGGATACCGACGAGCGTATTAGTACGATGCTGACGCGCTTCTGGTCATTTTTGTGGCTATTAGTCATTTTAGCCGGTTTTGGGGTGTTATTGATTGGCGGCAATATTTTAACCCTAGTCGTTCATCAGCTACCTAGTAATCGCCTACCATTGTTTGTCTTACATCAGACGCGTTGGTTAATTTGGTTGGGTTTGTGGCTCGCATTGGTGATGCTGAACTACTTTTTACCGACTAAATCAGGTCGGGCGCCGTTTAAGATGGTGATGTTAGGCAGTCTCATTGAGTTGGGACTATTAGGCATTTTGAATGTGGCCTTTACTTGGTATGTGAGATTTGGGCTGAAACGTTATGATTTCTACCAGTCCATGAGTTCAATTATTGTGCTATTGATTTGGTTGAATTTAATCGCGACGATTTTGGTCACAGGGTATGTTTTGATTCATTGGTTTACCGTCTTGTCGGCAAAACGACAAGCACGACAGGAGGGGTCACATGTTTAATGCACAAGATTTTGATGTTTTTGCTGAACCAACGTTAACTGGTCGCATGACAGCGATTCGGAACGTGATTGATCCAAAATTTGAACAAGCAGCTGCACTGCTCTTGCCAATTTTGGCGACAGATGGGCAACACTGGACGGCGCATATTGCCAAACATTTGCGCCGCACCACAAATGCGCCCGACAATACTTGGGTCGCTTTTGCGCCGAATAAACGTGGCTACAAAATGATGCCCCACTTTGAACTGGGCTTGTGGGCCGATCATCTTTATCTTTATTTGGCAGTTGAGGAAAACATGAAACCACAATTAACCCACGACATTGTGGCTAAGTTGCAACAAGCACGTGAACAAGTCGCGACCTTGCCGACTGACTATGTGTTGAGTGGGAATCATATGGTCAATGCGAACCAGCCCTTGACCTTGGCGGCTTACGATGAGTTGGTTGCCCGTTTTGCTGCGGTGCGGCATAGTGAAGTCTTAATAGGGATCACGATGCCACGTGATGACGCTCGTTTAAATGGGGACCAGTTAGCTGAAGTACTCAGCACAACGGTTAAAACGCTATACCCAATCTATCAATTACTTAAATAAAAATCGCGCTAGCTTAAGACTAGCGCGATTTTTTAATGATAAACAAGTAACATGGCTAAAGCAAACATCAAAACATAGCCCATAGGTTGCCAGCTACCAATTTTAGCCTTCACGAATTGCAAAATAAAGGCTATGAGGCTAAAGAGCATGACAAAAATTGTCCCAATGCCAATTGCATGGCTAAAAACGGTGACCCAAAAGAGACCAAGCGTCAAGATACTTAATTTCCGACCATCAGGATTAGGCATGATGATCGGGGTAAAAAAGAAACCAAAACCAAAAAGCATGGGTAATAGCTGATTCAGGTAACGATGCGTCACAAAGCCGTTTGAGATATAAAAAATCGTGACGGGGACGGCATAGGTTGCCAAAACACTGAGGAGGACTAATCCTAGCCAATTTTGTAATCCTAACCACTGCTGTTGCAAGATGATAAAGAACACACTGAGCAAGAGTAACAACAAGAAAATCTCGTGTCGGGTTTGAATCAGCGAACTAAACGTCAATAAAATACTTGCCCCAAGGAAAGCATAACTGAGGAGACTACGTAAATTTTGGGTAATCAGTAGCGTGATGCCGATAGCTAAGGTTATCGTGTAGCCAAAAAGGGGGATAATCTGCCAAGTCACGGTTGCTTCACTTAACGTTTTGGTATGTAAGAGTGGTTGCCGCCACCAGATAAGATTTAAACTCAAAATAATGATGACGAGCGGCACCCATTGACGCCAATCAAAAAAATTGACGGGGTGGAAGCTTTCATAAGCTCGACGTTCGCGCGGGTCAACCGTAATTCGGCGTGGCATTGGGCGACCGTCTGGTAATTGATGCGATTGTAAATCATTTGGATAAGTCATGGTTTTATTGTACCTTAATTTGCCGGCCCTGCGTAGCGTTTTAACCAGTAGAATTTGCAATCTGGCAGTGATTTTGTTATGCTAAAGGTACAATTTAAACAGCTATCAAGAGCAGGCGAGTGATACAGCACTTTGACCCTGCACCAACCGGCAAGATATGGCAGCATGTTTTGTCACGGTGGTCCATCTGTACAGATAGTCGTCACGTTAGCGCGTTCCGGCTTATCCGTTGGAACGCGCTTTTAATATGCGACCGTGTAGCTTTTTATTTTGAATTTTGAAGGAGGTCATGTTTATCATGACAAAGTATTTTACCTCAGAATCTGTTTCAGCAGGGCATCCTGACAAGATTGCCGATCAAATTGCTGATGCGATTTTAGATGCTGTTTTAGCACAAGATCCCTATGCGCGCTCAGCGGTTGAAGTCACAACCTCAACTGGTGATGTCTCAATTTTTGGGGAATTATCAACCTCAGCTTACGTCAATGTACGCCAAATCGCTATGGATACCATTCGTGAAATTGGCTACAATCAAGCCGAGCTTGGCTTTACCGCAGATTCTGTGAACGTGTCAAACCGTATTGTGGAACAATCAGGTGATATTGCCCAAGCAGTTGACAGTGCCGATGATGATCCAGAACAATTAGGGGCGGGTGATCAAGGGATGGTCTTTGGCTATGCCACTAACGAAACGGACAACTATTTACCATTGACCTTGGCCTTATCTCATCGTTTGATGCGTCAAATTCGTGATGTCCGTGAAGCGGGGACGTTAAGTTACTTGCGACCAGATGCGAAGGCGGAAGTCAGTGTTGAGCTTGATGATCACAACCAAGTAACGCGGATTGCGGCCGTCGTTTTGTCAACGCAACACGACGAAACG
>USIU01000083.1 GCA_900554745.1 uncultured Leuconostoc sp. | reverse complement strand
ACCCAACTGGCGATCACGACTATATTCCTTTGGCAACTAATGCGGTACGCCAAGGGACGCTCATTGGGTATAACCTCGTTGAACCAACGTTGAAATATATGGGAACCCAAGCCACTTCGGGCTTGAAGTTGTATAATTTGAACATGGCTTCTTCTGGCCTGACTGAAGCACATGCGAAAGCCTCAGGGATTGACGCTGATAGTTTGACGATGACCGATAATTTCCGTCCAGAATTTATGTCATCAACTGAACCGGTCTTGATGACAATCACTTGGGAACGTCAAACAAAGCGGATACTCGGTGTCCAGTTGCAGAGTAAATATGATATTTCTCAATCTGCTAACGCCGCTTCAATTGCTATCCAAAATCAGATGACGTTAGCCGATCTTGCCTTTGTGGATATGCTTTTCCAACCTTGGTTTGATCGTCCGTTCAATTATTTGAACCTCTTAGCGCAAGCGGCCATGGCGAAAGTCGCACAAGAAGAATCAGAGCAAGCAGCATTAAATGACTAAGATGTCACGCCGTGTTGTTTGACCAAGACCATCAGATATGATGGTCTTTTTTGTAAAGAAAATGAAGATTGTGTGTCAGATGGGAGAAAATCATGCAGGGGGGACATTTTAGGCGTACAATATTGGTGTGTCAAAAGTATTACGTTTAGAATTTTTTGCTCAGGTAAACAAAACAGGAGAAAAATCATGGCAAAAACCGAGCGCACGAAGTTGTTTTCAGCAACTGTGATGGCGGGCATGCTGGCCGTCTCAATCACAGCAGGTCTCCGCCAGGTACATGCTGATATGTCTGGGTATGCAGTCCAGACGGCAAGCACAGTTGGTGGCTTTGGGGGCAATACGACTGGTGGGAGTCAAGCTACCGCAGACCACACCTATACGGTAACGGATCGCGCGTCTTTGTTAAAAGCGTTAGGGAATAACAAGAATGCCACACCAAAAATTATTTATGTGTCGGGTAAAATTGATATGAACGTCAACGCTCAAGGCCAAACGTTGACTGCAGCCGATTACGCCAGCGGTACTGGCTATAATTTTGATCGCTATTTGGCCGCTTATGCGCCAAGTACTTGGGGTAAGAAAGCGGTCAGTGGTGAACAAGAAGAAGATCGTTTGATGGCGCAAAAGAATCAAGCTGCACAAGTTGTTGTGAAAGTGCCCGCTAATACGACAATTATTGGCGAACCTGGGGCACAAATCATTGGTGGCAATTTGGTGATTCAACAGGATAATGTGATTGTCCGCAATCTTTATTTTGAGACACCGTATGATGACTTCCCCCAATGGGATCCAACCGATGAAAGTACCGGGAATTGGAATTCACAGTATGATGCGATTTCTGTGCAAGGGGCACGGAATGTTTGGTTAGACCATAACACCTTTGATGATGGGACGCATTCAGATGCCCAAAATGGGACGTACTTTGGTCGCGAATATCAACACCATGATGGCGATACGGATTTTACTAATGGGGCTGACGATATCACAGTATCTGATAATATTTACCGAAACCATGATAAAACCATGTTGATTGGGAATAGCGATACCAAAAAAACGGATGCCGGCAAACTTCACGTCACGGTCACCCATAATTTGTTTGAGAATACCATTCAACGGACACCACGGGTACGCTATGGCGAAGTCCAAGTCGTGAATAACTTGTATCAAAATGACGGCACGAGCACATATAAATTTAAGTATGCCTGGGGCTTGGGTAAAAACGCCCAGATTTCAGCTGAAAACAATGTGCTCAATATTGCAAATGCATCGGCCTCAGAGATTATTAGCAAGCTTAAAGGGACACAATTATCTGATTCTGGCACACAGTTTAATGGTGCGAGCGTGAGTGCTTCGCAATTGAGCCATACGACACCGATTACTTGGCGGCCAACGGCACCGGCTATTTTAACGCCAACGAATCAAGTACAGACGACCGTCATGAGCCAAGCTGGGGCTAATATTTTAAAGTAGATAATAGGGCTTAGGGGACGTGAAGACGTCCCTTTTTTTGCTAGCCATAAATCAACCATAAACTAGTAAACGCTTGCCAATTTGGTTTGACTTTTGGGACGTCTTTTTCTAAAATACAGGGTATAAAGCAAGGGGGATAACATGTTAGATAAAACCATTTATAAGCAAATTTTCAAAGCGAGCTTTAATGCACCAGTTACGGTTGAATTTTGGGATGGTGAACAAGTGCGCTATGGGGAAGGGGACCCAATAGCTAAAATTATAATCCATGAGGTGGTGCCAATTAAGGACATTATGGCACACCCATCACTTACTTTTGGTGAAGCGTATATGGCGGGTGTGATTGAGATACAAGGTGACTTACAGCAACTCATCACGACTGTTTATCAAGCTCAGGACAGTTTTTTAAACCACGCGAAGTTTAAAAAGTTTTTACCTAAGCGCTCACATTCAGAGAAAATGAGTAAAGTGGATGTCCAAAGCCATTACGATATCGGTAATGATTTTTATGAGCTGTGGTTGGATCCAACTTTGACGTATTCTTGTGCGTACTTTGCTAGTGAATCTGATACGTTGGAACAGGCGCAGTGGAACAAAGTTCATCACATTTTGGACAAGTTGCATGCGCAACCGGGTGAGACGTTACTTGATATTGGTTGTGGTTGGGGCACGTTGATTTTCACAGCGGCCAAGGAATATGGCTTAAAAGCCACCGGTGTGACTTTGAGTCAACAACAATATGATTTTGTCACGGAAAAAATTGCTGCGGAAGGTTTGACGGGGCAGGTCTCAGTTTATCTCAAAGATTATCGTGAAATTGAACAAACTTATGATCATGTCACGTCGGTGGGGATGTTTGAACATGTCGGCAAGGAGAATCTGGGCGAATATTTTGCGCAAGTCAGTGACCGATTGGTACCAAACGGGACGGCGTTGATTCATGGCATTACTGGGCAGCATGAAGGGGCTGGCGTGGATGCCTGGATTAACAAATATATTTTCCCTGGTGGCTACATTCCAAATCTTGCTGAAAATTTGACGCACATTATGCACACTGCCTTACAAGTAGATGATTTGGAGCCGCTCCGTCGTCATTACCAAAAGACACTTGAAATCTGGACCCAGAACTTCCATGAGGTGCGGGAACCAGTGGTTGCCCAATACGGGGAACGTTTCTATCGCATGTGGGATTTATATTTGCAGGCTTGTGCCGCCTCATTTGAATCGGGGAACATTGATGTTGTGCAGTATTTGTTAACCAAAGGGCCATCCGGGACGAATTTGCCGATGACGCGCGCTTACATGTATCATGCCGATGTGGCACACGGTGTGAAGTAAACAAACGCGGTTGCAGCAGGGGCGCCATTGCCTTTTTATGACGCGGGACTTGTCATTTGGCAAACTGGCACAATCAGCCGGAGAGATGTACCACAAGCCATGGTATGACGAAGCTTAAAAATATTATGACAAAAACAACAGACACAGTGTGTCTGTTGTTTTTTGTGACGTTAACACCGTTTTAACATCTCAGTTGTTAAGATAACGTTATCAAAAAAAGGAGGCACATCACCATGCTGTTGACGTTATTAGGCGGACTGGTCGTTGTTGGCTTAGTGAGTTATTTATTTTACATTTTAATGTGGGGAGATCGATCATGATTTGGTGGCGAGATGTCTTAATTATTGGCCTGATTGTTGGGCTTTCTATCCCGCTCGGGCGTTATCTTGCTGCTGTGATGACGGGTCAAAAAGTTTGGTTAAGCGTGGTTTTCCAACCAGTTGAAAAACGCATTTATCGCTTTCTCGGGTATCCTGATACGCCTGATGACATGACGGGCCGCCAATTTGTGGTGGCCATTGTGGCATTGAGTGCCATCAGTCTTGCTGTTGTCATGGGGGTATTGATGACACAGCAGTGGCTGCCATTCAACCCCAATCACGTGCATAACGTCCCTTGGGATTTGGCCTTGAACACCGCCATGAGCTTTGTGACGAATACGGACTGGCAAGCCTATTCCGGTGAAACAGCGATGTCTTATTTATCACAATTTATGGTGTTAACCACCCAGAATTTTGTTTCGGCAGCTGTTGGGGTCGCAGGCTTACTGTCGGTCATTCGCGGTTTTTCGCGCAAGGAAAGTGCCACGATTGGTAATTTTTGGGTCGATGTGACGCGCTTTACCTTATATGTGCTTGTCCCACTGAGCGTTGTCTTAACGTTATTGATTGTGAGTCAGGGCGGTGTGCAGAATTTTGCTGCCAATCATTTGGTGCAAGGGACGCTATTGCCATCCGGACCAGCTTCGAGCCAGTTTGCTATTTCTTTGTTGGGGAGTAACGGCGGTGGCTTCTTTGGTACAAATGCCGGTGCATTATTTCACAATCCCACAGGTTTAAGTAATTTATTTGAGAGTGTAGCGATTGTCCTGCTGCCCGCTGGATTAGTGGTCATGTTTGGTCAAATGGTCGGTCGCCGGCAGGCGTTTGTCTTGTACGCTGTGATGTTAGGTATTTTAGTGTTGGCCATTATTGGGACGACGTTGTCTGAATTACATCTTAGTCAGCACGTTGCCGGGGTGGCTGGCTCAACGTCATTTGAAGGCAAGAATGTTGTCAACGGCATTGGGTTATCAGCGTTATGGAATACTTTATCGACTGCTGTTTCCAATGGGTCAGTGAACGCATCGCTAGATAGTTTCACGCCATTGGGCGGGCTCATTCCGATGTTGTTGATGCAACTCGGTGAGATTGTATTTGGTGGTGTTGGTTCTGGTTTATATGGCATGTTAAGCTTTGTGCTACTCACTGTATTCATCAGTGGTTTAATGGTTGGCCGGACACCAGAATATCTGGGTAAAAAGATTGCAGCTTATGATATGAAAATGGTCTCATTAGCCATTCTTTTACCACCTGTTTTGACTTTAACCAGTACCGCTATTGCCGTGAGTTGGCCGGGTATTGGGGCAAGTTTGACCAACACTGGCGCGCACGGCTTTTCAGAAATTTTGTATGGATTTTCATCAATGGGCAATAATAATGGTTCATCGTTTGGTGGCTTTAATGGCAATCAACTGATGGTCAACGTGGTTGGGGCCGTACTCATGGGCTGTACACGCTTTGTGCCACTCATTGCGATGGTCTGCTTGGGAGCCAATTTGGCTAAGAAGAAGCAAATGGCGACTTCAAGTGGCACTTTACGGACAGATACGGGTCTCTTTGCCGTACTATTGCTATTTATCATCTTATTGATCGGGGCATTGAATTTTGTGCCTGCACTTGTTTTGGGGCCAATTGCCGATTTTCTCACGGCAAGGTAAGGAGAATATGATGCAAAATATTTTTTTAGCGGTGAAAAAATGTCAACCGCAAGTACAAATCAAAAACCCAGTCATGTTTGTCGTCTATGTTGGGGCCGTCTTATTGACAGTCATTGATGTGTTGAACGCGATGATGGGTGTTAACCAACGGGCGCTTGGTTATAATGTGGCGATTACGCTCATTTTATGGGCCACAGTGTTGTTTGCCAATTATGCTGATGCTGTGGCAGAAGGGCGTGGTCGTGCGCAAGCCGAAAGTTTGAAAAAGTCCCGCCATGCGGTGCTAGCACACCGGCTGGATAAAAGGGGTCAGGCTGTCGATGTGACCTCTGATGACCTACAACCGGGTGATATTGTCCAGGTAACGGCCGGTGAAGTGATCCCGATGGACGGGG